>WTCN01000157.1 GCA_013138555.1 Methyloprofundus sp.
CTTCAATTTCAACAGCCGGAGAAACTGTGGGACAGGAAATAAACGCTAAAGCCTTTAAGGGCAATGACTTTACCAGTTTTCACCAGAAACTGACTCAGGAAACCCAGCATCTAAAAGAGTTAATTGAGCAAAATCAGCTCTCGGAACTCCCTCCCACTGCCGGATTTGAAATTGAAGCTTGGCTAGTCGATGATAATATGCAGGCTGCACCTAATAATGTCTCTTTTCTACAAAATCTGAATGATCCTCTGGCCTTTCCTGAATTAGCCAAATTTAATATTGAACTGAATGGAGTCCCGCAGAGATTGGCTACTGAGGTCTTCAGTATCTTACATAAAAACCTGCTAACAACCTGGGAAAAAGCGTGTCTGCATGCACAAGAACTGGATAACCATATTCTTATGATCGGGACATTACCCACACTAACGCCATCAGTCATGTCTTTAAAGAACATGTCAGATATGAATCGTTACCGGGTGTTAAATAAACAAATTCTAAAAGCACGTGGTAAACCGATTAATCTGGATATCATCGGAGTGGAGCATTTAAAATTTGACCATTATGATGTGATGCTGGAGTCCGCAACAACTTCGTTACAGTTACATACCCAGATTCCATTACATCAGGCCCATCATTTTTATAATGCCTCCATCATTGCCTCTGCAGCTATCGTTGCTAGTTGCGCCAATGCACCTTATTTATTTGGCAAAAACCTTTGGCATGAGTCACGTATTCCTTTATTTGAACAGGCAATAGAAACCGGCGGCTATGGGGGGGCTGTACATGGTCCATTGAAACGAGTCAGTTTTGGTTCTGCTTATGCGCGTACTTCGATTATGGAGTGTTTTCAGGAAAACCTGGAGCACTTTCCGGTTTTACTAGCAGAATTATTTACTGATCCTATCGAAAAATTTGAGCATTTGCGCTTACATAATGGCACTATCTGGCGCTGGAATAGACCTTTAATTGGTTTTGATGCAGATAATACACCTCATATTAGAATCGAGCACCGCACACCTTCGGCAGGCCCAACTATTGTTGATTCCATCGCCAATGCAGCTTTTTATTATGGCTTAACTAAAAATCTATGCGATGAAATAAGCGGGCAGGATATCCCTTTGGCCTTTTCTCAGGCAAAAGATAATTTTTATCAGGCGGCTCGTTTTGGTTTAGATAGCAATATCATCTGGTTCGATGGTTTAAAACAGAATTTACAAAAATTAATACTCACTGACTTATTGCCTAGAGCGAGAAAAGGCTTACAATCATTAAATATTGATGCGCAAGATATAGACAGCTATTTAGGTATTATTGAACGGCGCATCAGCAATAAACAAACAGGGAGTCAATGGCAACGCCAGTTTATGCAACAGCCTAATGCCAATTTACAGAGTATGACACAGGCTTATTTAGAACATCAGTATACAGAGATACCTGTCAGCCAGTGGGATATAAAATAATTCTGAACAGCACTTATAAAAGCAATGCAAATTAAACAAATAGACAGCTATCCCGAAGCGCTCCTGACATGCGACCCAAAAGCTTTACATGCGCTTTTTCAGCAACCTACCTTACTGCATTTACAAGGGAAAAACCCTCGCCCCTTATTTGTTTCTGTTTTACTGCATGGCAATGAAACAACCGGTTTTCTGGCAATACAACGGCTACTCAATAAATATGCCCAGCAAAATTTGCCACGCTCTTTATCTATTTTTTTTGGTAATACACAAGCGGCTGAACTTGGTTTAAGAAGACTGGACGGTCAACCAGATTTCAACCGGATCTGGCCCGGGACTGATGCAATTCACTGTGCGGAAACACAATTTGCTCGCCAGATAGTCGATATAATGCGCGCAAAAGAGGTATTTGCCAGTATTGATGTACATAATAATACTGGTTTAAACCCGCATTATGCATGTATTAATAAACTTGATAACCGCTATTTACAACTGGCTAATTTATTTGGTCGCCTAGTGGTCTATTTTTTAAGGCCCCTCGGTGTTCAATCTGCTGCTTTTGCAGAAATATGCCCGGCAGTAACTTTAGAATGTGGCCGGCCTGGCCAACAACACGGAATTGACCATGCTTTTAGCTATCTAAATGATTGCCTGCACCTGACGGAACTTGCCCAACATCCTGTGCATTCTCAAGATATAGACTTATTTCACACCACAGCTCAGGTAAAAATCAAAGAAAATAGCCGCTTTAGTTTTACTGATAAACAGACTGATTTGTTGTTTGATAAGCAGCTAGAACGACTGAATTTTACCGAGATCTCAGCAGGTACTTGCTTTGGCAACGTACAGAATAGTCATTCTATTCCCTTGATAGCAATTGATGAACATGGAACGGATGTTACCGAGCAGTTTTTTAAGATTGATAATATGCAGTTACAAATAAGCCGTAGCACCATGCCGTCGATGCTGACTCTGGATGAGCGGGTTATCCGCCAGGATTGCTTATGCTACTTGATGGAACGCTTACAGACTAGCAACTAGCACCGAACACTCTAAATAACCGATAAAACTGGGGAGTAGGGAAGCAAACATTTTGATGCCTGAAATACGCCCCATCCAACTCAATATCTATATGACGGGCTATGAAACTATATTTTTAAAAACCAGGTCTATTAATCACAGCCTTTTTCTCATAGAATATCATTAATATTTTTCCGCACAGCTAATTATTAAACTAATGAAGACACCCCCTGCTATTCGCCTTGGCTCACTTGGCGACGACATTAGTAAAAAAGATTTACAGAATATTGTTGAGCGATTTATTCATCTTAATCAATCACATCTACAACGTATTCAATCATTTCTGCAACCTAGGCAACACATTTTTTTAGACTTATTACCGTTATTGTTTCATCAGAACAACCCCTTATTGCCTGGATTTAACTCCCCAGAAACTATTGCAGGTATTCCCAACTACCAGCCGAGTGCTAATACGCTCACCCAGGCCAGATCGCTTGCTGAGAACTTTATTTATCAACCCCTGACTTTAACTAACCCCCCTATACAAGCAATCTATCTCATGGGAAGTGTTAGTTCTATCGCCTTTGCACAACATAGTGATATTGATATCTGGCTTTGTCATGATCATAAGCTGTTACCCACTGAAATCGATGACTTACAAGACAAAGCAACAGCCATTGAGCAATGGGCTGAATCACTAGAGCTTGAAGTTCACTTCTATCTAGTTGATAGCCAGGCTCCCCTTAAAGGCGCATCCTCACCACTTCCCTCTGATAATAGCGCCCCTGCACAGCATTATTTATTACTTGAGGAGTTTTACCGCACTGCACTTTATATTGCAGGAAAAACCCCAGTCTGGTGGCAGGTTCCACCTCAGGAAGAACAAAATTACTCTCGGTATGTGCAATATTTACAAGAAAATAAACTACTTTCAGAACATGAAACAATCGATTTTGGGGGCCTAGAAGAAATTCCGGCTGAAGAGTTTGTTACCGCCACTCTTTGGCAGTTGTTCAAATCATTAAGTTCACCTTACAAGTCCTTATTAAAACTTTTATTAATGGAGTGTTATGCTTGTGAATACCCCAACCCAAAATGGTTATGCCTAGAGGCTAAAGAAGCCATTTATCAGGGGCTTTTTGATTTAGATAATATCGATCCGTATGTCTTGATTTATCATAAAATTGAGGAATACCTAAGCGTTGAAAATGACCCCGACCGGCTTAATTTTGCGCGCCAGTGTTTTTATTTAAAAATTATGGGGGATATGGAAGAACAAGCAGGCCAGCAAAAGCTTACCTACCGGAAAGCAATTATTGACCAAATGGCAGAGCGCTATCGATGGCCTAGACGCTTGATTGCTGGTTTCTCCGAGAATAATTCATGGGATATTCAAAAGGCAAGCAAAGAAAACCATCTCATCATGCGCCAACTTAAGATGTGTTATCAAATGATTAGCCTTTTCTCTAATACCAACGTATCTTTAAGCATAAATCAGGATATTCAGCCACTGGGTAGAAAGCTGAAATTTTTTCTCCAAAAAAGACCGGGGAAAATTGATATTATCATGACCCGCTCAAGCATTCGTAACAAGGAAAATACACTGACTTTAATAGAGTCTTCACACTCATCCATACGTCCTACCTGGGATTTATTTCTTGGCTCAGTGGCAGAACACAACCCAGACAAAGTCATACCCTTTAAAAAAGGCTCCCGCAGTCTGGTAGAGTTATTATCATGGCTAGTAAGCAATGAACTTTATCAAGAAAGCTTAAACCTAGAGATATATGCCACCCGTCAGATAGCCACAAAAATAGATATAAACCAATCACTTAAATCTCTAAAATCTTTTCTATTTAATCATAAGCTAGGTAATCTGACAGAATTACCCGCATTTAAACAACCCAGCAGAATCATCGCACACTTGTTATTACTTAATCTGGATGATGCCCCGCCCATCAATATTGCGGAAGGCAAGCTAATCTTTAATAACGACTCCGATATTTTAAGTTATGGCACAGAAAAAGAGAGCTTTGTGCATACCATCGACCAGGTTTCCATCAGCAGCTGGGGCGAAGTCACCTGTAATCGTTATCAAAACCTGGAAGGCCTGTTCAATTGCTTTATTACCTGCTTTAACCAGCACTCCCAGTCCCTGCCAACAAAAATTGAGTGCTATACGCCTATCCATGGAAAAAGTATTGCCGTCGGTATTAAAAATTTATTTATCCAACTCAATGACTTATTTTCCCAGCAACAAAATCAGGGCTCTCCCCGCTTAATTATCTCTGGTGAGTCTGCCTTTTATATTTTTCAACAAAAGGAGTCCTTTTTACATTATAAGAAAGCATCCGACCTGGAAGCCTTATCTATAGAATTAGCCGAAGCACAAATAAGCTTTAATACTGTCCACTTCAATAATGCGACATTAAGCGACACCCCCTTGCCTTTTATATACTCCTTTGCCAAACCGAACGCAATTCATGTGTTTTGCTATTCTCAAGAAAAGCATATCAACCTTTATATTATTGATGAAAAAGGCAGTCTTTTCAGTCAACGCTACAGTAACACATCAACCCAGCAATTATTAACGGCTTACTCCAACTTTCTGGAAACACTTTATGATAAAGGTATTTTAGAATCGACCCTAGTGATTGAGTACTATGCCTTATCCTATTCGGCAAAAAATAACTATAGTGCGACTAAAATAACTCCCCCTCTTGCCTTCGCGTGGGATTATTTAAATATCCGGATTACTGGCGAAGTTTATGGCACCCCGCCTGAAATACTGTATAGCGTCTATTGTAATGAGCTAGAATTCTCCCCGACTGAAATAAGTGAAGATGTTTTTTACTCTGTTGCAAGTTATATTTATAACATACGTCAAAGCAAAGAAAAATACCCTATCCATATCACCGAAATCGATGTGCCCTTGCAGACACTCGGTGTTAATAATTACCAACAGTTACAATCAGTTCATTTCTTACAATATAAACAAAAAATTGAAGCCTATTTAAATTCAACAAATGCTGAAGCCAGTGTGTTTGGGTAGTCTATCGAAAATTGGAGCCTTACAAAATAACCAGAGTTATTGAGATGGGCACGGGATACAGCCCCCTTTGCCCATCCTACGCAGTGTAATACCTGCTGTCCCATGTTAAATTGGTAGCCATTATTTACCTGAGAACCTATATATCTGCTGTTAAATTATTCAAAAGTATCGCTCGAACTCTTTGACAGCGACAGGTCTTCCATACAAAAACCCTTGTACGGAATCACTACCTTCCTTTTTTAAAAATTCAGACTGAGCTTGTGTTTCAACACCTTCGGCAATAACCGATAAACTAAGCGCATGCCCCATATCAATAATAGCCCTGACGATTGCAGCATCATTAATATCACCCGGAATATCTCGCACAAACGATTGATCAATTTTTAACTTATTAACATGAAAACGTTTCAGATAAGCCAATGATGAATAGCCTGTACCAAAGTCATCAATCGCCAGAGTAATCCCCATGGATTTAAAAGCACCTATATTACTGACCACTTGATCAAGCTGCCCTATCAATGCACTCTCAGTAATTTCAATTTCCAGATATTTAGCGTCAAGTTGCGCTTCAGTAAGAATTGATTTTACTGTTTCTACAATATCAACCTGCTTAAATTGTATTGCTGACAAATTAACTGAAACACGCCCCTCAAAGCCCTTTTCATTTACCCACTCCAGCATTTGGCAACAGGCCTTTTTTAACACCACATTACCAATTTCCAGTATCAACCCTGTTTCCTCGGCTAACCATATAAACTCAGCAGGTGAAACAAGCCCTTTTTCTGGATGATTCCAGCGAACCAGCGCTTCGGCCCCCGATAAAACCTTATCATTAATATCAAACTGGGGTTGATAAAACACTTCAAACTCATCGTTTTCCAGTGCCTGACGTAGTTCAGTTTCCAATGAAAAGCGGGAATGCACCGCAGTCGTTAATGAAGCGGTATAAAACTGGTATTGATTTTTGCCTGCCGACTTTGCTTCATACATTGCAGCATCGGCATGTTTTAAAAGAGAGTCAGCATCTTTGGAGTCATCGGGGCTAAAGCTAATACCCATACTTGCTGTCAGATAAAACTTTTGATCCCCGATTATATACGGAGGTAACAAGTCATTTTGTATTTTTTTTGCAACAGCGTGAATTAACTCATACCCTTCAAAATTCTCTATAATAATAGCAAACTCATCACCTCCTAAACGGGCAATAGTATCACCTTTAGCTATATTTTTAAGTAAACGCTGGGCAACCAGACAAAGTATTTCATCGCCTACAGGATGCCCCGCAGATTCATTAATATTTTTAAATCGATCCAGATCAAGGAGCAGTAAAGCAATTTTTCCTGCCTGCCGATTGACACCGGCCAAGGCATGTTTAAGGCGGTCTTTAAACAAAAAACGATTGGGTAAGTCCGTCAGAGAATCATAATGAGCCAGCCTATCATAGGCTTCAACGCGTTCTTCCATTTTTAATTCCAGAAGATCCCGGTCATGTTCCAGCACAGTATTCCTCTTCTTGAGAATTTTATTCTGCTGGGTAATGATACTTTTTTGTTCTTCAAGTTCTATGGTTAAATCGGCAAGCTGTTTCTTACTGCTATTCATATCATGAATTGTTTCGACTAGCAGATTAGATTTTACCTGATGCATATAGGCAAGACAGCGCATACGCAGTGTTTTTTCCGTCAATCTCTTATTTATATCCTGGACATCAGAGACATGCTGAGAACCGAGCTGAACAATATCCTGGGTCATGACTCTATACCATCGATTAAATCTATACCACAAGGTAGTTGTTTTAAGTGATTAATCGCTTTAATAATATTGCCATTTTCCAGAATAGATCCATGCTGCGGTAGAATCCGCTCAAGTTCCATTTTTTCAAACTTCTCCATACAGTGCTTCAAGATATGGTTGCTTGGCATATATTTCTGATGAAATGACTCCATAGGCGTTAAAAAATCACCGCTGGCAAATAAAGACCAGTCTTGATAAATTGCTGCAAAAATATCACTACTGAAGAGGCTTTGGGTTTTTACATCGTAAGTTACGATAGCCCCTGGAGAATGTAGATAAGGGGTATGTATAAATTGTAATTCCCGGCCACTTTTTAAAATAAGCTTATCATCGTGCTCATCCGTTGCATAAAATTCAGATCTAAGCCCTAGGTGTCTAATGAGCCGCACACAGTTTGAATGAGCGACTATTTTGAGGTCATTCCTGTTAATAACATCCTCAACAACCGCCAGGTTACCACAAACATCGGGATCCTGATGCTGAGCCACTACATAGGTTATATCTTCAGGGTTTACAATATCCATAACCTTACGCATAATCGTGGGGAAATGAGGAATAGAGCCCGGATCAATGAAAACAATATCATCTTCATCTATCAGTAGGTAGGGATTACAATGCAGATGCGCAGTTTCATCATAGAAGCCCACCCAATAGATCTCACGAGTAGCGGCAATAGGATTATCATAGTCAATTTTCAAGTGCATGCTCCTTATTTATTCATTTAAATAAGTAAATAAAATCAAATATCAGTTTTTCATTCTGAAAAAATGACTTTCTTTCCCTTACAATCGCTTTAACTTTTCGCTGCTATCTCGTTATAAGCTATACGCTCATTTAGACAATTTTTCAACCGAGTATTTTTGTCAAGAATAAAACTATTAAATAATTTCAACAGCAAAATTAATTTTAAGTATCTGTTACTCAATATTCCAGTTTTTTATCTTGATTCTTTAATACATTGAAACTTATACGAAATAACTTAAGCAATGGTAGGATGAGTACGCTATCGCTTTGCCCATTCTACAACTTATTTAGTTTTTCTACGCTCCCGAAAGTCAACATTTAAAAACTGGAACACCGAATATTAAAGCCGATAAACATAAAGTTTGTTTAACTCCTTTTAGCAGATAACTCCCCATCTAGTCAATCAATATTGCATAATTAATGACCATTATTCCTTTATCACCGGGCTTGCCCACACAATCTATCCTTATTTGTTTTCATTAAGGTTTGCTTAAACTCTCTAGCATCCCTCATCACACTATCAGCAGTTAATTTAAAGAGGCTGAAGGTATTCATCCCCACACTTTGTAAACCCTTGGCAGTCCAGTTATTGCAGGTATTCATAAAATAGTAATCACCCACCCCTTTATAGAATTGGCTATCGCCAACTATTCCAGTTTGAAGCTCTAACACTTCACCTTTACTGTCCTTGTCAAAACTATTGACTATAAAGTCTATTAAAGATAAAAATTCATCATCAGTTAGGCACAACTTTTCCACTTCAATGTCAGGCACAAACGGGAAAAGGTTACGAGAAACCGGTACTACATGTACAACCGACTCTGTGGGCCAAAATACAGCCTTTATTGCTAAACCCGAGGTTTTTTCCTTTGCTAGATAAAATTCTTTGTCCCCCCAGCCGAATTCAATATATTTCGAACTGGCAAATCTATTCTTTAGTTTTGGGATTTTTATCTGAATATCTTTAGCCGGCACAACAAAACCCGTATGCCAGCCATGGCTGATAACATAAACTTCATTACTTCCTGTACCAGAAAATCTGTCCTGATGTTTAAGCGCATAGGGTTTTGTAGGGCAAGCACACAATACCACTAGAAATATTGGCAATAAATATATTCGCATAGCATTACAAATATGAACCTCAATATCAAAATAACTGTCACTTCATCAGTATTCAATTCCCTCTCATTGCTTCTCCTCTTCCTGTGGATTTTTCTGATTTCCAGGCTCAAACTAAATAAAATTTCATTTTAAATCATTTACAGCTCTTTATTGAGTAAGGGTGGCAATCAAGTTATATATTCTCACCTTAAAAACGATAATTAACACCAACGGAATAACGTTGCGCATCCCCTCTTTCATCAAAATTATAACTAAAACCGGTATAAACCGCGAACTGGTCTATAAAATAACCTGATTACGTACAACTCTCAGCCATAGTAAAATAAAATTAGAAACATACGTCCCGTAAACGCTGCGCTGTCGCGCAGAGAACTAGGTGATGTAATATAGCCAAAGAATAGTGAATTAAATTATTTTTATAATCAATAGCTTACATTTTATTCTATGAGAGCATGTAGCAATGACGTTATAAATAGAATTTTCCTTAACCTAAACTCAGGTTATTATACCAGTCATTGAAACGGAGATTTTTTGGACAGCCTCCTAGAAAACTCTTCTTGCCTGAGGATATGTTCAATACCCTGATCATTTAAACCTAAAATTAAAAGAGAAGTCTACCTTATTTATACGAATTCAGGTATCTCAGCAAGCACTACTTTTCATTTTACTATTTCCTTCACACCGGAGTCTTCACTATGATTTCACAACCCACCGTTTATATCGTTGACGATGATGACGCTGTGCGCGATGGACTTTCTCTTCAGCTTGAGCTGGAGGGTCTAAAAGTCAAAGCATTTAGTAGCAGTGCAGAATTCCTTGCCTCTCCCCCTTCGACGCAAGCCATTGCTTGTCTAATACTTGATGTGAACATGCCCCAAATGACTGGCCTAGAACTACAAGCCGAAATGGTAGGCCGGGACATAAACCTCCCAATTATCTTTCTCACCGGACATGGCAGCATTCCTTTAGCAGTTAAAACAATTCAGGCCGGTGCCATTGATTTCTTAACCAAACCGATTGATGCACAGAAGTTATTCAATAGCGTCCAGGCAGCACTTGCTTTAAGTACAAAAAAACAAAAACATAATGCCATCTATCGTGTTTCATGTAAGCGTCTGGCAACACTAAGCAAGCGCCAGCGAGAAGTGCTGATACTTGCGTTAGAAGGTCATTCCAATAAGGAAATAGCAATATTATTAAATATCAGTTTTCGCACTGTGGAACACCACCGCTCCCATATACTACTGAAAACTGGCGTAGATAATCTGTTAAAACTTTCTCGTTTGGTCGATATTTGCAATTAGCCCAGCTCCTTAGCATAAATCATCGAATACAGTTCGCTACAGACTGACATAGGTGCTAACACCTAGGGGTAGGCACCGATTATATATTTTCATTATTGTGATCTAATAATATAGCATTATTAGAATAGCTAGCTTTTTAACAAGGCTTTTAAGACAATTCAGTCTGGAGAAAATATCATGACTAACTTAAAAAAACACCTTACCCATACAAACGAAAAACAAGCATCTGTTTATGACATTAATTCGGACACAATATTACAGGCTGAAAGCTTTTATCAAATGCTTTCCAAATCAGATTATTACCGCACCGAAAAAAGAGGTTTTATTTCCGGTTACGAAATGGATGATTGGGCTAAAGCCGAACTAGAAATTCAAGCATCACAAAAAGAAAATCTAGCTACTTAAATGAACCCAGCTTGAAAAATAACTTACACAGCGCTTGCTTCAGACAATGCAATAAATAAACAGGTATTTATTATGAAACGTAACAAAACTCACTATATTTCCGGTAAAAACACTAAAAAAGTACCTAAGCAGAACATTATTTTTCATGAGGCAGCCCATGCCACTGCTATCTACTTCAACAATAAAACTAGAAACCTTCCTGCTGTTTTTTTTCAAATCATGATTAATGACATAAAGAGTGAACAGGAAGAAAATTCAGCTGTTTCTAGAACGGTTGATCCTGGATATGCTGCAAAAATAAAAGGTGGACGCTTAATTCAATCATTCCTTCCTCCAGATGATGTCACAGATGACTACATGGCTGCTTTCGAAGCCGACATTGTTAACCTTCTCGTCGGCCCATTAGCTGAAGCTAAATATGTTCACGAATATGATGACGAATTTTTTAATAGAGGCTTAGTTAATATCAGTGCATTGAACAATTATGGTGGGGGATTGGATCTGGCATTAGTCAATGAATATTTACAAAGTCTGTACCCTGGTAAGCAAGAGCAAGATGAAAAATTTCATCCGTTATTTACCGCCGCGATAGATTTTGTTGAAGATCATAATTACTGGCAAGCTATTCATCAGCTGGCAAATTATATATACGCAAGTAATAAAAGTATTATTGGCTTTGAAGAGGTTAATTCAATACTTGAGCCTTTAAATTTAAGAAATTAATAACCAATACTCGTAGGCGGGACTAAAAGCCCCGCTTCCAAATGTTAAAGTAGTCATAGTCTGCAACTGACTTGTCAAAATATGTGGAAATTATTGAGCTGAAAGCCTATAACTCATGATAGCGAGTTAAATATTTGCGCGCTCCTCAGGAAACATGAATTCAAGCCATAAGTACATTCAGAGCTTATGCTCTTATTTATACGAATTCAATGTACTGGCATTGACTCTAACCCCAGTTATTCCCTAACATATAAATTTACACCAATAGCTGGCATAATGACATTTTTCTTAATGTCATTGTGCCTCCATGAATAGCCATAACCAAAGACATCGTAACGCTCACCCCAATGACCCGGCATTATTTAATGGTCAGCAATTATTACGCCTGCAAAAAGCCGTTTACGAGCTTGGCTGGCTGTTCAATCATAACTATGCCAGACATTCAGCGCTTACATTAGTTGGTGATCACCATCAACTTGGACAGCGTCAACGTATCGCCATTGCTAGAGCGGCCTGCTCCGATAACAGCAAAAATGCAAGAAATAGCAAATGTCTTAAACTTCAGGAAATTAAAAACCGCCATCTTATCATTGACGGCTTCAACCTGATTATCACGCTGGAAGTAGCGATAGCCGGAGCAGTATTACTGCAATGCCATGATGGTTGTATTCGCGACCTGGCGAGCGTGCACGGCACATATAGACAGGTTCAGGAAACGGAATTGATAATAGAAATGATCGGTCGTACTCTGGCGACTTTTGAGCCCGCCAGTGTGCACTGGTTATTTGACAGGCCTGTCTCTAACAGTGGTCGGCTAACACAGTTGGTACGCAGCACAGCCAAATCACATGGTTGGAACTGGCTAGCTGATTTACACGATAATCCCGACCGGGCTATTTCAAGCAGCGATAAAATCGCAATTACTTCAGACTCGGTGATACTCGACGCAGTGGAGCATTGGCTGAACCTCACAAGCTATATGCTAGAGCATCATTTTCATGATGCCTGGCTGATAGACCTTTCTTAGCGACAGGATTGACTAATACAACACCCCGTAAATTTCTGCATGTTTCTAGCTGAAATCCAGGCACTTAAGCAAGGGATTCCCGATAAAACAACTCGGGAATGACGGATGCTTTTGTTACCTAACTGACGAGGTACTGTACTCGCTCAAATCTAACGCAAGATTCTACTCATATTCAAATATAAAATTCAACCTGACCTGTTTCTATATTATACATTGCTCCAACAATACCAATCTTTCCCTCGGCTTCCATCCCGCCTAACACCTTACTTTTTTGCTTAACTTGCTCTACCATAATCTCTACATTCCGCTCAGCAACTTTATCTTCTAAGGGGTAGTCAGATCCGCTATTTTTAGCCAGCTTACCGTTTTTAACTGATTCAACTGCTGGCTGAATCTTATCCAGCAGGCCCGTTAAATGTTCAAGCTCAGCCCCCGTACAGGCTCCTTTGATAGCACCACAATGGGTATGCCCCAAAACAACAACCAGCTTAGACCCGGACACTTTACAGGCATATTCCATACTCCCCAGAATATCATCATTGACCACATTCCCGGCGACCCTGACACTAAAAACATCTCCCAGACCCTGATCAAAAATCAATTCTGCCGAAGTTCGTGAATCAATACAGCTTAGAATAATCGCAATCGGAAACTGCCCTGCTACACTCTCATCAGCCTGCTCTAGCAGATTACGATTGTCTCTTAAACTATTCACAAAACGAGTATTACCAGACTTCAATATTCCTAGTACTGCACTCGGTGTTAATGCCTGCTGTGCCTCTTTAGTTATCGGTAAGGCACGCTCAACGGGTTTTAATAATCCAAACCCACGTAAATTCTGAATGACCAGGCTCGTGCCTTTACGTTTGGCATCCACTTTAAAATTTTGAATCACTTCGTAAACATCGTAATCAATGTATTTTGCATTGGTGGCATCAATTACGACATCGGATTTATTGGGCAACTCACTTAACACATGCAAAATATTGGATTTATTCAAAAAGGACACATTTTCCGATAAGGTAATAATGGTTTTATTTATCTGTGGCTGCTCATGCACATAAAAACCTACTTTCAGATTTTCCAGCAAAATAAAAAATAAAGCAAAAGCCATTCCAATACCAATACCCGTCAACATATCGGAAAAAACCAAACCCAAAATAGTCGCTATAAACGGGATAAAGTGATAATTTCCAACCTGATACATGGTTTTAAACAATGCTGGTTTGGCTAACCTATAGCCGACTATCATTAAAATGACCGCTAAACTTGCCAGGGGAATCTTATTTGCCAAACCAGGAATCAACAGCACCGCTATTAATAAGAAACTACCCTGCATTAAAGCAGCCATTTTAGTGCGTCCCCCCGATTGAATATTAGCAGAGCTACGCACAATCAATTGCGTCATAGGTAAACCACCGATTAAGCCCGAACAGATATTACCAATACCTTGCGCCCTAAGCTCACAATTATTCGAGCTCACTCGCTTATAGGGGTCCAGTTTATCGGTCGCCTCAACGCACAACAATGTTTCCAGGCTAGCAACGATAGCAAGCGTAATAGCAACAGAGTAAATGGCGGGATTATTAATCTGACTAAAATCAGGAAATGTGAATAGGTTCACCACATCGCTTAACGTTTCAGTCACTGGTAATAATACTAAGTGGTTACCGTTCAATGCCCACTGCGGGTATACAGATATAAACAACTGGTTTAATACTCCCCCTGCAATCACCACGACTAAAGAGCCATGTATCCACTGCCGGAAACGGTATTGTTTAATCCAGCGAGTTTCCCATAACAGCATAATCCCCAGGGATACCCCACTAATAACAACGGCTCCAGGGGCTATAAAATCAAACATATGTCCCAGTTCTGACAATGTAGTATAGTCATCATCCTGAAAGAAGGAGATATCCCCCTCATAATCTCTGTCATAACCCATTGCATGAGGAATCTGCTTTAGAAAGATAATAATACCTATCCCGGATAACATGCCACTAATCACCGCAGAAGGAAAATAATAGCCAATGACGCCCGCACCAAGGTTTCCTATCACAAACTGAATAATACCTGCCAGAACAACAGCCAGTAATACCGCATCGAAACCTAAATCCTGAACAGCAGCAAACACAATCACCGCCAGCCCGGCAGAGGGCCCACTAATACCCAATGTTGATTCACTCAGGCTCGTAACCACGATTCCCCCGACTATTCCTGCTATCAGCCCTGCAAACAGCGGTGCTCCAGAGGCAAGTGCAATTCCTAAACACAGCGGTAAAGCCAGCAGGAAAACAACAATACTTGCAGGCAAGTCATAACGCAGACTGTTTTTATAATTTAATAGCAAGTCACTGTCCATTAAAGGAGGTATTTTTGTCATAAGTAGCTTTTCTCTCGAAAAAAAATTTTGTAATCTAGATTATTCGTCAGATATAACACTGACTTGTTGTTTATATATTAAAATCATTTATATTAGTTTCATTGTATTCTATTAGGTAACATAACTAGCCGTGAATAATAACTCTTATTTCAAGAATTAAAAAAAGGTGGTATTGAATCGATATTTTAAAGTACTTATGATTTTCAGTCGAAAAAAACTGCTCTTAAATTTAAGGTAGCCAGACTAGAACTCTAGGCAGGAATATGCTCCTGACAAATTTTCTCGCTATCATTTTTGCTTAATTTTTCCTGCGTTAACTCACAGAAAAAACCTTTTGGCTTTCTGCTGAAATTTTTACATGTTTTACATACGCCAAAAGAACATGAATTATTGGCTTTTTGCAGCGCACGAAGTGCCTCAAAAAAAGCCTCTTCTCCTATAGATATTGATGGATTTTCCTGTAAAATGACGGCTGCTTTTTTGAATAGTTCAGTTGGCCGTACTTTCTGTAGAATACACTGCCCTTTCTGCAGTAGCTGGATATGAAGGACTCGTTTATCAGAATTATCCTGATTTTTTTTAATAAACTCTCTTTTTTCAAGAATAATAAGTGACTGAGACACTGTTCCTCTGGTCATACCTAAATAATTTGCAATGGCAGCCGGGGTATCACTATATTTATTACAAAAAGATAAATACTCCAGAAACTGAAAATGCACTAACTGCAATTTTAACTCCGTACAGCGCCTGCGTTCCTCCGAGCGTATCAATGCCGCCATACACTCAATAATATCGAAGATATTGGCTTTATTCATCAGCTTAAATTTATGACTATTTCTTGCTTTAAAAGGTTGTGAGTGAGAGGCCTTTTGCAAAGCATTGAAGACATGACTAAAAATGTTTTTTTGTAGAGAAATAAACGCTTCTTTTTTTTCTTTTTTAAGAATAGCCGTTGCTTTTTGCAGTAGCTCGGTTGTACGAGCCATTTTTAAAATAGCATCGCCAGGCGGAAGTAGATGAACATGAATGATGCGCTTATCCGATTCATCCTTATTTTTTTCTATATAGCCTTTTTTTTCAAGCACAATTAAAGACTGAGAAACTGTCCCCCGGGTCATTCCAAAATAGGACGCTGTTGCTGCCGGGGTATCCGTATACTGGGTGGAATGTGATAAATAATTTAACACTTCAAAATGCACAAGTTGCAGCCTAAGCTTGGCACATTTTTTCCGTTGCTCAGAACGAATCAGTGCAGCCATACATTTCACAAATTCAAATATTTCTACTTGCTGCATAAATTTTATTGATTTTCAAACACTTAAATAAATACACAAAGTAATTAGATTGGCCTGCTAGCTTAAGACAGGACATAATGAAAGGAGTGATACGCTTTAGCTATTTGAGTACTTTACCTGATAAAGGCAAGCACAGATTATAATGATTCAGGTGAATCAAAAGTCTCATTGAGCATTCACATTACTGCTGCAGTTCAAGGACTATTTTGACTAGCTATTATATCATAAAAAATCAATACGCCAGCTGCAACGATCTACAATCATAATCTACAGGAACTGCGAATACACATTTTTTTCAGACTACATTATCTGCAAAAATAAATTAATGCTAACCAATTGCTGTGCTATGGCAGCTAAAGTCTCGATCAATTATATTTAATGTATTTAAACCTGGGGTCATCCGGGGTGCCTTCCAAAGCCCCTTCCTCTAGCCCCGGTTGCCACATAATGACTTCTTCTATTTTATGCGCCAGTTCAAAGTCCTTATTAGTGATGCCCTTGGCCGCATGATTGACCAATTTTACGATCACAAAAGCATAAGAAACGGTTAAATCAGGGTGAT
>WTCN01000011.1 GCA_013138555.1 Methyloprofundus sp.
GGCATTACCCTTATGGTGAAGTGGAGCCTTTTACCCGACCCAGTTTTGACAAACCGGTTCCGTTAGGTCAGTACCGTCCAGACTTGCCTTCATGGCTGGAAGTGTTGTTTGCGCGCGCGGTTAATCCGGAAAAAGGATTCACTAATGCGATGGATCTGGCTTTTGAGCTGGAAAATGGTCTTGCCCGCGGGGGAACCGTGTTGCCGATGAAAAGTAATTTGTCTACACGTGTGCGGAATGTTGTCGGCGAATGGTTTAATTAGAAACAGGCTTTAGAGTTTACAGCACCTCAGGTTTTCCTTGAATGCATGACAATCACCCTAAAATCCCCATCCCTATTTTTGGGCATCACTGTCGTATCTTGCACTAAAAAGGTGCTTAAACATCTTTATTTACTAGAGGTAATATTTTGTAAAGAAGTATAAATTCTATATATAACAATAAGATAATCTATTGCTATTAATTTTGGTGTGGTTATTGCTTGTTTCTTTGAGCTGAGAAGAGTCGTGTTTAGAACGAAATTTTACCTGCCTGGCTCTATAACTATTCAAACACCCCCCCAAAATATTAATTAGATTTAGAGAGGAAGTATAATGTCTTATTTAGAACCGACGGAATTTGTTACAAAAATGGTTGATGCTGGCGAAGCCAAAGTTTATATGTCAACCAAAGATACTTTGATTCGCGCATTTATGGCTGGAGCAACTTTGGCACTTGCGGCTATATTTGCCATTACCGTTGCGGTAAAAACAGGCTCACCTTTACTAGGCGCTGTGCTTTTCCCGGTTGGGTTTATTATGCTATATCTGATGAAGTTTGACTTATTAACCGGCGTTTTTACACTCGTACCGCTTGCTTTGCTTGATAAAAGACCTGGTGTCACAGTCAACCAGGTATTACGTAACTGGGGGCTGGTGTTCCTTGGTAACTTTGCTGGTGCCTTGGCGGTTGCTTTTATGATGTCCTTTATTTTAACAGTGGGGTATAACACGGATGGGGGGGCTATTGCGGCAAAAGTAGGTAAAATTGGTGAGGCTAGAACTTTAGGTTATAAAGTGTATGGCGTTGGTGGATGGATAACCATTTTTATTCGTGGCATGCTGTGTAACTGGATGGTATCAATGGGGGTTGTGGGTGCAATGATTTCTACCTCTGCAACCGGAAAAATGATGGCCATGTGGATGCCTATTATGCTGTTTTTCTATATGGGTTTTGAGCATTCAATTGTGAATATGTTCTTATTTCCTTTCTCAATGATTATGGGAGGTGGATTTACGGTAATGGACTATATAATCTGGAACGAGCTGCCAACGGCACTGGGCAATATGGTCGGTGGTTTTGTTTTTGTTGGCTTACCACTCTATTACACTCATGTAAGAATGAGTCCTGAGCGTAATTTAAAATAAGATTTAGTTTTTCTAGACGAAGCCTCAGTGTTGTATGCAGCTGAGGCTTTTTTGTATTTTCAGTAGTTTGGCTACGAACTTAAGGTGGGACAAATATCGTAGGTTGGGCTGCCGTCTTTTTGGCAACCCAACAATTCAATTAACCGACCTGTATACCCGGAAATGTTGGGTTAGCTTGTTGCGCTAACGCTTAACAAGCTAGCCCAACCTACGCGGTAAAATATCTCCTGTCCCGTGTTAAGTTGCTAGCCAATAGTTCTCTAGGTTAATTATAAATGCCCAGCCAATTAAAAGTATCTGTAGGACAATATTCTGATAAAGGCCGTAAGGAAATCAATCAGGATTTTTATGGTGTTTATATACCGGAGGAACCGCAATTAACATCAAAAGGGGTGGCTATTGCTCTGGCTGATGGCATTAGTAGTAGTGATGTCGGGCAGGTGGCTAGTGAAGCGACGGTAACCGGTTTTTTAGAAGACTATTTTTGTACTTCGGAAACCTGGTCGGTAAAAAAATCAGCACATCAGGTTTTAAGCGCGACCAATTCCTGGCTATATTCACAAACCCAGCAAGGTCAGCATCGCTTCAATAAAGACCGGGGCTATGTCTGCACATTAAGTGCCATGATTATTAAATCAAATACGGCACATATTTTTCATTTGGGCGATACCCGCATTTATCGCCTTCGTGACAATAGCTTAGAGCAGCTAACCAAAGATCATCGGCTATGGGTTTCAGAAGATAAAAGTTATCTCAGTCGTGCCATGGGCATGCATGAACGCCTTGAACTTGATTATAAGATGCTATCCGTGGACAAAGGCGATGTTTTTTTGTTAGCGACTGATGGTATCTATGAGTTCGTTAATGCGGACTTTATGATTGATACCATTAATGCGCAGAGCTATGACCTGGATAAGGCAGCTAAAATTATTGCCGAACAAGCTTATCAGCAAGACAGTGATGATAATATCAGCGTACAGATTATCCGCGTAGACGATCTGCCCTGCCAGGATGCGGATGAAGTTTACCAGCAATTAACCGAGCTTCCCTTTCCGCCTATATTAGAAGCAAGAGCAGTTTTTGATGGCTATAAAATCATCAGAAAACTACATGCCAGCAGTCGCAGTCATGTTTATCTGGCTGTTGATATTGATACTGATCGACAGGTTGTTATCAAAACCCCTTCAATTGACCTGCAAGGCGACCCTGCTTACCTGGAAAGATTTTTAATGGAGGAGTGGATCGCACGCCGTATAAGCAGTCCCCATGTCCTAAAGCCGTGTGCGCAAACGCGGAAACGCAACTTTTTATATGTTGTCACCGAGTTTATTGAGGGTCAGACCTTAACTCAATGGATGATTGACAACCCTAAGCCTGATTTAGAAGCCGTCAGGGGGATTGTTGAACAAATTGCCAAGGGCTTACGCGCTTTTCACCGCCTGGAAATGCTGCATCAAGACCTAAGACCCGAAAACATCATGATTGATAGCACGGGTACGGTAAAGATAATTGATTTTGGTGCTACCAAAGTCGCGGGTATTGAGGAAATCAGCAGTCCTATTGAGCATGCAAACCTACTCGGTACTGCGCAATACACCGCGCCAGAATATATGCTCGGCGAGTTGGGTAGCTCGCGTTCTGATCTTTTTTCTTTAGCTGTTATTAGCTATCAAATGCTGAGCGGAAAACTGCCTTATGGTACACAGGTTGCTAAAGCCACAAGCAAAGCAGCACAAAAGAAATTAAAATATGCCTCCATCCCTGAAGATAGCGGAATTCCACTCTGGGTTGATGGGGCACTCAGAAAAGCACTACTCCCCGAACCCTATAAACGTTATCAGGAAATCTCCGAGTTTATCTATGACCTGCGGCACCCAAATAAAGCGTTTATAAATAAGACGCGCCCACCATTAATGGAGCGTGACCCTGTTGTTTTCTGGAAAGGCATTTCCTTTATCCAGTTAATTATTATTGCCATTCTATTGGTGTAATTTTTTTATTTTGCACCAAAATGGTGCGACGTTGCTTCGAATGAGGTACTTTACTCTGTTAAGGGAATTTAGAAACTGTTGAATAATGACTTTCCGTATTCTGTAGAGGCAATCCCTTGTGGTTGCCTAGTATTACGCTCTTTAAATAAACGATAAATTGGGGCGTAGGCTTTAGCCTACATAACTTGCGATTCATGCAGGCTAAAGCCTGCGCCCCGCTTCCAGATTGCCTAAGTTATTTCGTGCATATTCCTTAGCTCAAGCCGATACCTTAAGGAATCAGACTCAATAAAACCCGATAGTTGTGTAGCCTGTATGGAGCTTGCGGAATACGGGAAAGTGAGTGCGCTGCTCTTCCTGTATTGCGCAAGCTCCATACAGGCTACATTAGAACATAGACTTTCGGATATTATTAAATCCGCACTCCTAAGTAGTATATATGTTAAAAATATGGCATGGTTCATGCATGAGTATTTTATATGAAATATTGTTCACATAAGGAATCTTAATGTCCTCTAATAAGCTAAATTTGTTTGCCTTTAGTAAACCTGAAATCAGAACCTTGCATCTGACCTGGTTTGCTTTTTTTCTCAGTTTTATGGTCTGGTTTGCGCATGCACCTTTAATGGTGGTGATTCGTGATGCCATGCATTTATCCGAACAGGAAGTCAAAATACTGTTGATTTTGAATATTTCCCTAACTATTCCAGCGCGTATCGTGGTGGGTATGTTGGTGGATAAATATGGCCCTAAACAATTGTTCTCGTCAATTTTGATATTAGGCGGGTTAATTAGTATTGGCTTTGCGTTTACTCAGACTTATCAGCAATTGGCGATTGTGCGCTTTTTATCGGGCTTTGTTGGTGCCGGATTTGTCGTCGGTATCCGCATGATTTCAGAATGGTTTCCAGCACGACAAACGGGTATTGCCCAAGGCATTTATGGTGGCTGGGGGAACTTTGGTTCCGCGGGTGCCGCGATAATCTTACCTTCGGTGGCCATTTATTTTGGTGCTGAAAATGGCTGGCGTTATGCGATTGGGATTACTGGAACTGTCGCCATTATTTATGGCTGTATTTACTATTTTAGTGTCTCTAATACTCCTAAAGGTTCAACCTACTTTAAAGCTAAAAAGATGGGGGCACTGGAAGTGACTAGCAAAATGGATTTAGTGCTGTATATCCTTATGAATATTCCCATGTACATCGCCTTAAGTGTGTTGACATGGAAGTTATCGGCAAAAATGCACTGGATTGATGAAACCATTGCCTATGGTATTTATGCGACATTGCTGGGCTTGTATATCTTTCAGGTGTGGAAAATTATTCAGCTTAATAAGTCGATATTTCATACTGAAGTTCCTGAATTACATCGTTATTCCTTTAAGCAGGTTGCTATTTTAGATCTGGCGTATATGCTAACTTTTGGTGCAGAGCTTGCCGTGGTTTCTATGCTGCCGCTTTATTATGTGGATACCTTTAATGTCGAGCCTGTGCTAGCGGGCATTCTGGCTGGGATTTACCCTGTTATTAACCTGTTTGCACGTCCTGCGGGGGGCTGGTTAAGTGATAAGATTGGTCGTAAAGTGACATTAAGTATCGTGACGAGTGGTGCGGCTATTAGCTTTTTTATTTTAAGTACGGTCACGACTGATTGGGCTTTGTGGTTAGTGGTGGCTGCTACGGTTTTAGCAGGTATCTTTTCTAAAGCGGGATCAGGTGCTGTGTATGCGATGGTGCCGTTAATTCAGCGTCGTATGACAGGACAATTTGCAGGTATGGTAGGTGCTTTTGGTAATGTCGGTGGCTTAGCATTCCTGACTGTATTTTCTTTTGTGTCGACAGATATTTTCTTTATGGTTATTGCAGGTACGGCTGCTTTTGTCTTTTTAATGGTAGTTATTTTTCTGGATGAGCCATCGGGACATATGGTTGAAGTGCTGGAAGATGGGACTGTTGAAATGATTGATGTTAAGTAGCTAAGGAGTGCGGATTTAATAATATCCGCAAGTCTCTGTTCTAATGTAGCCTGTATGGAGCTTGCGGAATACAGGAAGAGCAGCGCACTCACTTTCCCGTATTCCGCAAGCTCCATACGGGCTACACAACTATCGGGTTTTATTAAATCTGATTTCTAAGTGTCTCTGTGTCGTTATTTATAGATTTTCAGATTAATAATTTCTACATC
>WTCN01000076.1 GCA_013138555.1 Methyloprofundus sp.
CGACGGGACTTTCACCCGCTAGATTAAGGCCTTGTCGGCCGCTACCCTGACCCTTTTGATCCCAAATTTCATTCCATGCTGTTTCTTTTAACTTTTTAGGCAATTGTTCCAATACTTGTAACATTCGTTTACCATTTAATGTTAGCTCATAATACCCAAACTCAGTTGGGCAACTTCTAACCCACCCAGAATATACCACGCTCTTTAATATTATTTCTGTCCATTCAAGATCAAAAGGAGGAACTTGAGCATTTATTTCTTTAAGAAGCATTTTAGAGTTGTTCAATAAAAGCACGACTGATTTGGTTCTATGAGAACCTATATGAAATATTAATGCCTCTTCCATTTCCACCTTTGTGTAATTAGCTTCATCAACAAGCAATTTACTTACAACCACATGCTCAATATGATTTACAAGTTGCTTTTGATATTCAAGTACTTCCTTTGCCAAAAGTCCCTTTGATTGGCTGCTAGAAGAATCATAATTATCGTGATGCTCAAGACACAAAAATACAAGGTTTGAAGGTAAATTATTATTTCGGTTTTTATCAAGGTGAGCAATTTGTCCTTTTTTCTCTGCAAAATCCATATTAAGACCAAAACATAAGCAACAACGTCTCTTAGATCTTAATAAAATTTCAGTTTGTATATCTAAAGAAACTTGTTTTCTCATTTCATTTTACGAAAAACATAACAGTTTATTAAACAATAATGCAGACATATTTACATATACAAAATTCTGCCTACCTATCTTTCAACCTTTTCTTAGCTGCGTAGGTTGGGCTAGCTTGTTAAGCGTCAGCGCAACAAGCTAACCCAACATTTTCGGGTACATAGGTCGGTTAATTAAATTGTTGGGTTGCCAAAAAGACGGCAGCCCAACCTACCTACGCGGCTCAGAGTCACCTAGAGCTTCATCTAAGTCGCTTACGAACTACATTATAATTATCCTCTATCATTGTCAATTATATTTTTCCCTTAACTTTAAAGGCAGTAAGCTTAGCAGAGTAAGCCCCCTAAAACGGCTTAACCACCGCCAAAATAACAATCGCCAACAAAAATAACACCGGCACTTCATTAAACCAACGATAAAAAACATGACTACGTTGATTACGATCAAATTTAAAATCTTGTAAATAACGATAGCAGTAATAATGGTAAACAACTAACCCAGCTAATAAGGCTAACTTGGTATGTAACCAGCCCATAGAAGAATAGGTATCCAGTGCATAATCAATGAGCATCCAGATGCCGAGTATGAAGGTGATAATC
The DNA here is from genome assembly GCA_013138555.1 of Methyloprofundus sp. GTDB lineage: Bacteria > Pseudomonadota > Gammaproteobacteria > Methylococcales > Methylomonadaceae > Methyloprofundus. The sequence continues at coordinate 1,273 of WTCN01000076.1, forward strand.
ATTCCCGGAGTCATGATGCCATAGAATAGTTTACGCTCCATGACTTTAAAGCGTTCATTACTGATTTCGTCATCACTCATCGCGTGATAGACATATAATCGAGGCAGGTAAAATAATCCTGCAAACCAGGTGACCATAAATATAAGGTGAAAAGCTTTTAGCCAGAGCATTGTTAGTGTCCTATCGTTGAATATTAATTATTTCAGAAGTGTATGTTTTTGTTATTGCATTGACTCAATCCGCTTTTGCATCGCTTTTAAATCAAAAGTTCCTGTTGTCTGGAATACAATTTCTCCCTTGGGATTTAACAAAAAAGTGGTTGGTGTCAGGCTGACATCACCAAAGGCAGTTGCTAAATTCATATCTAAATCCAGTACTATATCATAAGGTATTTGATAAGCCTTACTGGTGTCAACGACAATATTGGGGCGGTCGTAATACATGGCTATGGCAATGATTTCCAAACCCTCTTGATGATAGTCCTGATATAAACTTTTAAAGTCCGCGATTTCTTTGAGACAACTGGGGCAATTACTGGCCCAAAAAGTAAGCAATACAACTTTTCCTTGCAAATCTTTTAAGGCTATCGTTTTGTTGCCAATTGTTTTAAAACTAACACCGGGAGCAGGGCCTGGTCTGGATTGAACCATAGTATAACTGCCAGCAAGTATTAGAAAAATGCTCAGTACTATCAACAGGATTTTATTTTTGCTTTTGTTTTTCATTGTTGTTGGCTTCTTCATTACGGCTTACCCGATAAGCATTGCATAAAGCTCGATATAATGGTTCGTGGTTGATTAATCTGGAAGTCCCCGAGGCAAGAAAGGCTGCCGCCATTAAAGGAATTGACAGATCGTGACTATGGGTCATTTCCAGAACAACGACAAATGAGGTCAAGGGGGATTGCAACATACCCGCAAAATAGGCGGTAATGGTGAGTAAAATCATCACTGATGTGGGTGCGATAGGAACCCAGTTCGCCAGGTTCAGCCCTAAGCCAGCGCCTGTTGCGATAGAGGGAACAAAAATTCCACTGGGAATGCCGCTAAAACAAGTCGCAATCGTGGCTAGCATTTTATATAAGGGAAACAAAGGATCAATGGTCGCTTTATCTTGTAAAATATTTTTAGCCAGTTGGTAGCCTGTACCAAAACTTTCACCATGAGATAAAAAGCCTAGTAAGGCAATAATAATCCCGCATACAAAGGCAATGCCCACAATAGGAAATTTAAACTTTTTTAAATAAGCCTGACCACTGACGATAATTTTGCTAAAAATTCCTCCTAATAGGCCACCGGTAATACCACAGAGAGGAATCGCTAGCCAGCTCTTTCCCCAGGCTAAGCTCAAGGTGTTATCGGTAAAATAAATAGTGTGATTTAAAATTGAATAAGCGGTGACGCCTGAAAAAATAATCGCGGTTAATACCAGTGTACTAATACGTGCTTCTAAGGTGCGTCCCATTTCTTCTATGGCAAACATAATACCCCCTAAGGGTGCGCTAAACATGGCGGCAAAGCCGGCGGCACTGCCTGCTAACAGTAAGCCTTTTTCCATATAATGAGGGGGGAATTTAAACACTCGCCCTATGGCAGACATCAAGGAGGCACCGACATGGGTAGCAGGGCCGCCAAATCCTACCGATGCGCCGGATAATAAGCCCATAATCGGTAAAAAAGTTTTACCAATAGCAATGCGGAATGAAACCAGTTTGGCGCGCTCTTCCTGGGTATGAGGGAGTTCCAGTGCTGTTTTAACCTGAGGGATACCGCTACCTTGACTACCGGGAAAAAAACGAAAGGTGATCCAGGCAGTTAACGCTAGACCAAAGGGGGCGACAACAAAATTAAACCACGGATAGGCTAAAGAAACGGAACGATAAAACTCGGAAGCCCATTCACTTAGTAGAGTCATCGTTGAGATTAATAAACCAATGATGACTGCCCCTAACCAGAAAACCAATCGTTGTTTCCAGGATTTTAGCGAAAAAAAAGATTTGCTGTATTCAGACATAAAGAAATTAATGGATTTATCAGTTTTATGATTATATCAAAACTGGTAAGCTGTAGCGTTTATTTAGCGCACTAGTCAAGGGAAAACATTGAGTATGAAAAAGATTCTTATTTCTGACAAATTAGCCGATGCCGGAGTTAACTTTTTAAATGAGCAGGAAGGTATACAAGTTCATATTGATACTGGTATGAGCCCTGAGCAATTGTGTGAGACGATTGTTGATTATGATGCTTTATTGATTAGAAGTGATACCAAAGTTACCGATGAAGTGATTCGAGCGGGTAAAAATCTGAAAGTCGTTGGACGTGCGGGCATTGGTGTTGATAATGTTGATATACCAGCGGCGACAGAGCAGGGGGTGATTGTGATGAATACCCCGGATGCGAATGCGACGACGACGGCTGAACTGGCACTTGCACATATGTTTTCTTTAAGCCGTAATTTACCTAAGGCGGATAAATCAATTCGAGAAGGAAAGTGGGAGCGTTCTCAGTTAGTGGGCGCGGAAGTCTCACATAAGACGTTGGCAATTTTAGGTTTTGGAACTATTGGACGTATTGTTGCGCGTCGTGGTGCAGGCTTAAATATGCGCGTCATTGCTTATGATCCTTTTGTAGCACCTGATGTTTTTGCGGACTGTGGCGCTGAAATGGTGACTTTAGAGGAATTGGTACAGCAGGCAGATTATTTAACGTTACATTGTCCTTTACTGGAAAAAACAAGGGGTGTGATTGGTAAGGAACAGTTGGCGCTGATGAAAAAATCAGCCATGATCATTAACTGTGCCCGGGGTGGGTTAATTGATGAGGACGCTTTATATCATGCTTTAAAAAATGATGATATTGCGGGCGCAGCACTGGATGTTTATGAAAATGAGCCGCCTAAGGATTCACCCTTATTAGAATTAGACAATATCGTTTTTACCCCCCATTTAGGTGCATCTACAAAAGAAGCACAAGTGGCCGTCAGTGTTGAAATTGCACGTCAGGCAGTCACTTTTCTTAAAACAGGCGAAGCGGTTAATGCCCTGAATTTACCGCGTCTTTCTGCCGAAGATTTAAGAAAATCCGAACCTTATATGGAGATAGCAGCGAGTCTGGGTAAAGTATTAGCGGGTCTGGAAATCAAACCGATTGAGCGGATTAAAGTCTCGCTTTTAGGTAAAGCGGCAGAGGCAGAAGCACGCTCCGTTTCTATTGCTGCTCTAGTGGGTTTGTTAGAAAGTCATGTTTCCACGCCGGTCAACAGTGTCAATGCTGAAAATATAGCCAAACGTCAAGGGATTTGCCTGACTGAATCAAAAACAGAAGAGATTTCGGGATATTTGGCACTCGTGGAAGTTAAAGCGTATTGTGGTGATGAAGAAATTACCTTAGTGGGAACTTTGTTAGGTGACAAACATCCGCGTATCGTCAATATCAATGAATATGAAATTGAAGTGATTCCAGAGGGCGTGTTGCTGGTGACGCAACATGCGGATAGGCCTGGTGTTATTGCGGCAATCAGTACAGTATTAGGCAAAGCGAATGTGAATATTTCGCGTATGCAGGTAGGCGTTGCTGAAGATGGACAACACGCAATGGCCGTCATTAGTATTTCTGAAAAAATAGAAGAAGCCTTGCTACAGGAGCTTTGTGAGGTTGGGGCGGTTGAATCGGCGATACAGATAGAGATGTAGTTTTATCCTAGAGAGGCTTGCCCGAGAGCTAATATTTGCATTTCTAAATCGGCATCCTTCATTTATCGGTTGACACTTTTTTATTTAACAAGCGTAGCCCGTATTCCGCAAGCTCCATACGGGCTACGTTTATATTCTTGATTCATATAGATTATCAAAGTGTAAACTACTTTTATGGTCATATGAAAGATGCCTCTAAATCATTATAAACTTATATAGGATGTGCTTCGTGCCTCAGCACATCCTATAACTCTGTACGCTATCCATTACTTTAAATGTGCTCATCATTTAAAAAATCAGACGACTCATCACTCGTTCAGCATAAAAAGCATAAGCATCCAATATCTTAAACTAACCTGAGTTCGGGTTAAGGAACAATTCTATTTATAACGTCATCCTGCATGCTACCCAGTCAAGCGTGGGCACAAGCGTTAGCAGGAATCTCTGTATTAATAGTAGATCCCCGCTAACAGCATGATCAAGGTAGAACAGCCAATTACTCAACTGCCCCCTCACAGATCCCAGCGTGCGGAATTACCGCACTGGGCTCTTCTGAACTGCTCACTTCGCACATAGCGACACATTTTTCTCCTTAGAAATCATGACAGATTTGTGGTCTTGTTATTCCAAAGTCTTTTACCAGTTCTTTAAACCCTTTTACATTATAGCTTCTACGCTGACTGCGCCTATTAAGCCATTTAAAAAGAAGTTGCCAGACTCGGTAAACAAAACTGTTTAAGCTTTTATAGTTTCCTCGAACACCGTAGTAATTATAATAACCTTGTAACTTTCTATTCAGTTTGTCGAATAGGAACTTCTTT
>WTCN01000248.1 GCA_013138555.1 Methyloprofundus sp.
ATTGGAAAAGCAGTTTTTTCATTAGCTATCTAAAAGTTTGTGACAATAATGCGTTTAAACGAATATAAAATCGCGCTATTATACCCCATATAAAAAGTTAAACCTGCTTTGTCGTACTGATATACTATTCATGATAAAGTTAAAATAGCCTGACACATAAACTTATAAATTAGGATTATAGATGAAGACACCCATTGATGTAGCAGTTACAGGAGCCGCTGGGCAGATTAGTTATTCTTTACTATTTCGTTTGGCATCTGGTGAGTTATTTGGATTAGATCAGCCCATTGTATTGAGGCTATTGGAAATCACCCCTGCCTTACATCGTTTACATGGTGTACAAATGGAACTCAACGATTGTGCCTACCCCCTATTATCTAAAGTTATCCTAACGGATGACCCTAAAGTTGCTTTTAAAGAGGTAGATTATGCCTTTTTAGTCGGTGCAAGACCGCGTGGCCCCGGTATGAAGCGCAAAGATTTACTGGAAAGTAATGCAAATATTTTCTCTGAGCAAGGCAAAGCACTCAATGAAGTTGCAAACCGACATGTAAAAGTATTGATTACCGGAAACCCAGCTAATACCAATGCCTTAATTACCCAACGTAATGCCCCTGATTTAAATCCAGAGTGTTTTTCTGCCATGAGTATGCTGGACCACAATCGCGCCATCTATCAGTTAGCCAAAAAATGCGGTGTACGCTCAAAACACGTCAAAAATGTCATCGTCTGGGGCAATCACTCTGAAACACAATACCCTGATTTAACACATGCAACCGTTAAGGGATTGAATGCTTTAACCTTAGTGGATGAAAACTGGATTGAAAAGGAATTTGTACCCACAGTACAGCACCGGGGGGCAAGTGTTATTGAAGAGCGTGGTGGCGTATCAAGTGCTGCCTCAGCCGCAAATGCCGCTATTTGTCAGATGCGCTCCTGGACTTTTGGTACTGAGGCAAGCGACTGGAGCGACTGGGTCAGTATGGCGGTTATTTCTGACGGCAGCTATGGCGTTGAAAAGGGACTGTTTTTCTCATTTCCAGTGAAAGTCTCAAAATCAGGTGAAGTGAACATTGTAAAAGACCTGGAATTAGATGACTTTAGCAAGTCGTGTATAAAAGCCTCCGAGCAGGAATTAAAAGAGGAGCGTAAGGCGGTTAAGCATTTATTATAAGCGCCAGCTCTTATGCATTAACGCTGCAATAGAAGCAGCGTTAATCACACCATTACTCAACGGCAAAACTGCCGTACCTCCCTCTATCAAACACGCCGTTATTCCCGCAGTCTTTTTAGCGGGAATCTATGACTAAAACCATGACAAAAAAAACCTCACTCACAAGTAAAATCCTTATCGGCATGGGCTTTGGGCTCATCACAGGTAGTTTAATCAACTACTTTGCAATGGAACAAGCCATTATTCAGACCTATCTTGTTAATGGCTTATTCCATGTCATCGGCTCAGCCTTTATTAATTCCCTAAAAATGCTGGTTGTCCCCTTAGTGACTTTCTCCTTGATATGTGGCGTTTGCGGTATCGGTGATGTCGGTGCATTGGGACGAATAGGCGTAAAATCATTTCTCCTCTACATCCTCACCACAGGACTCGCCATCACCCTGGCTTTAGTGGTTGCGATTACCATAGCCCCCGGCCAGGACTTTGAGCAACAGGCAAGCACAACAGAATTTGTTGCCAAGGCTTCCCCACCGATTACCGATGTATTTATCAATATCATCCCAGGAAACCCGATAGCAGCATTCGCTCAGGGCAATATGTTGCAAATCATATTTTTCGTCATCCTGTTTGCAATTGCCATGTTAATGACGGGCGAAATCGGCCGTCAACTGGCTGACACTGCCGAGAAACTCAATGAAGTGATGATGAAAGTCGTTACCTTAGTGATGGATGTCGCACCTGTCGGCGTTTTTTGCCTGATGGCGAAAACCTTTTCTGAGCAGGGACTGAGTTTAATTTTGCCTATGATAGGCTATTTCTCTGTGGTGATCTTATGTTTATTACTGCATGCACTGGGTACATTTTCCGTACTACTCACTGTTTTTGCCAAATTAAACCCGGTCATCTTTATCAAAAAAATGCGTCCTGCGCATATTTTTGCCTTTAGCACCGCAAGTTCTAATGCAACGATACCCGTGACCCTACAAGTACTAGAAAAACGTATTGGCGTTGACAACTCTACTGCCGCATTTACCGTCCCTTTTGGCGCAACCATTAATATGGATGGTACTGCTATCATGCAAGGTGTCGCAACCGTCTTTATTGCGAATGTCTACCAGATTGACTTAGGTTTAACCCAGTACATTACCATTGTTGGTATGTCTATTCTAGCCTCTATAGGTACTGCGGGAGTTCCCGGGGTTGGCTTGATTATGCTGGCGATGGTATTTAATCAGGTGGGACTACCTGTCGAAGGTATCGGCTTAATCCTGGGAGTAGACCGCTTACTGGATATGATGCGTACTGTTGTTAACATCACGGGGGATGCAACAGTCACCTGTATTGTTGCACGGGGTGAAAATACCCTTGACGATGCAATTTTCAATGACCCTGACGCAGGGATTATATCTGAGATCCATCTGCCACATAAAAGCCAGGCGACTTAAAGAGCAATCGTTGTAGGAGGGACTTTAGCCGCGACCACGGATCAACCGCAAGTTGTCGCGGCTAAAGCCCCTCCTACCTGAAATGCGTAGAACTCAGCCTTTTCACACACCCGAATTCTACAAACACATCATTTCAATTAAATCTCAACCGCCTCAGCTTTATCCTGATAAGCTTTAATCTGATCAAAATTCAGGTAGCGATAAGTATCCTCGGCTGTTTCATTAATCTGACTGACATACGTCATATACTCCTCAGCTGTTGGAATCTTACCTAAGATAGAACACACTGCCGCTAACTCCGCCGACCCCAGGTATACATTTGCATTATTACCCAAGCGGTTCGGGAAGTTACGCGTCGATGTCGAAACGACCGTTGCATTATCAGCAACACGCGCCTGATTCCCCATACATAAGGAACATCCTGGCATTTCCATACGTGCGCCTGATTTGCCAAAAGTGCTGTAATAGCCCTCTTCGACTAATTGCTCCTGATCCATTTTTGTCGGTGGTGAAACCCAAAGCTTTGTCGGCAATTGGCCCTGCTGTTTCTCTAATAACTTACCTGCTGCACGAAAGTGCCCAATATTAGTCATACAAGAACCTAAAAAGACTTCATCAATTTTAGTTCCTGCCACATCTGCCAATGTTTTTACATCATCAGGATCATTCGGGCAGGCCATGATAGGCTCTTTAATCGCCGTCATATCAATGTCTATCACGGTATGATATTCAGCATCAGCATCAGGCTCCAATAACTCAGGAGTCGCTAACCAGGCTTGCATTTCTTTCACTCTACGCTCAATAGTACGCGCATCACCATAACCTTCCGCTATCATCCATTTCAACATAGTGATATTAGAATTCATATATTCGCGAATCGGCGCTTCGCCTAAACGAATCGTACAACCCGCTGCCGAACGCTCTGCTGAGGCATCGGAAAGCTCAAAGGCTTGTTCTACTTTTAGATCCGGTAAACCTTCAATTTCTAAAATACGCCCCGAAAAGACATTGATCTTGCCTTTTTTCTCGACAGTTAATAAACCTTTTTCAATCGCCGCCAGAGGAATTGCATTCACTAGATCACGCAAAGTAATCCCTGGTTGCATAGAGCCTTTAAAGCGAACTAAAACAGACTCCGGCATATCTAAAGGCATCACTCCGGTCGCAGCAGCAAAAGCAACCAGACCGGAACCGGCAGGGAATGAAATACCCATAGGAAAGCGCGTATGTGAATCACCGCCAGTCCCTACAGTATCAGGCAATAACATACGGTTTAACCACGAATGAATAATACCATCACCTGGACGTAAGGCAACACCGGCACGATTCATAATGAAATCAGGCAAACTGTGTTGCATCGCCACATCAATCGGTTTTGGATAAGCCGCAGTATGACAAAAAGACTGCATCACTAAATCAGCAGAAAAACCTAAACAGGCTAAATCTTTTAACTCATCCCGGGTCATAGGCCCGGTGGTATCTTGCGAGCCTACAGTGGTCATATGCGGTTCGCAATAAGTATTAGGACGCACACCTGCAACACCACAGGCTTTACCGACAATTTTCTGCGCCAGAGTATAGCCTTTATCACTTTGCGTTGCATCCTGTGGTCTACGGAATACAGTGGCTGGCTCTAAACCCAGTGCTTTACGCGCTCTATCCGTTAAGCCACGACCGATAATCAGTGGAATACGGCCACCGGCACGTACTTCGTCCAGAATAATAAATGTTTTTAAAGCAAAGTTACAGACCACTTCATCAGTATCATGACGTTTAACAACGCCCTGATAAGGATAGATATCAATGACATCCCCCATCGCCATATTCTCTACATCACATTCAAAAGGGAGTGCCCCTGAATCTTCCATGGTATTAAAGAAAATAGGCGCGATTTTTCCACCGATACACACACCCCCTGCTCTTTTATTCGGCACATAGGGAATATCATCTCCAGTAAACCAGAGTACCGAATTAGTTGCTGATTTACGCGATGAACCCGTCCCCACGACATCCCCTACATAAGCAACTGGAAAGCCTTTCTGTTTCAGTTCTTCAATTTGCTTTTCGGCATTGCTAATCCCTTCTCTAGGGATTTTTAACATTGCTTGCGCGTGTAGCGGAATATCGGGGCGAGACCATGCATCGGGCGCAGGTGATAAATCATCGGTATTGGTTTCACCAGTTACTTTAAAAACTGTCACCGTTAATTTTTTAGGGACTTCTGCCTTACTGGTAAACCACTCTGCATCGGCCCATGACTGAATAATCTGTTGCGCAAAAACATTACCCGCTTGCGCTTTTTCCTGTACATCATGAAATGCATCAAACACCAGTAAAGTATGTGACAAAGCATGTGCAGCAATCGGCGCAAGTGCCTCTATATCCAGCAAATCAATCAGTGGTGCGATATTATAGCCACCGAGCATCGTGCCTAATAACTCAGTTGCACGCAAGGCATCGATAATAGGCGAGGAAACTTCCCCTTTCGTCACTGCCGCTAAAAAGCCCGCTTTAACATAGGCAGCTTCATCAACACCCGCAGGGACACGATGGCTTAATAAATCCAGCAAAAAGCCTTCCTCACCAATAGGAGGCTGTTTGATCAGTTCAACAATCGCAGCAACCTGCTCGGCATTCAAGGGCTGTGGAACCACACCTTGCTTTGCTCTGTCTTCAACATGCTGACGATATTGAGATAAAATTTCAGTTGCTTTTAATGTTTTTTCAGACATTCAATCATTACCTTCTTTAAATATAAATCTATAGGGGGTGTTGCTTAGCAATTCAGTATACAAGCCAGCCTACTTATAGACAACTAAAACGTGAAGTACTATTGCAAATCGTCTAAAACGCCAAAATAACTTTCGTAACTGCCTATGTTGCGCCCCTTTAATATAAACTCTGGCTCACTCTCTATTTGCAGTTCAGCTTGCCATACTCCCCCAACTATCCTGCAGTCATCAGCAACGACTCTATTAAGCCGCTGTACTAATAATGGCTTATTTTGCTTAAAGTCATAGCGCCATAATAACTGGACTGGCGGCTCTTTTTCCGCCGCTAACAGTAACAGCCTTTTATTTGAAACAATTAACCATAACTCTTTAAATTTCAATAATGACGGGGCGATGTCAATAGATATATCCGTATAAATAAACTGCGGAGTTTCTTCATCCTGCATGATTGCCAAAATATACCTGGCTAACAAAGGCTTTATTTTCTTTTCAGGCGACCCGGAGCTGAGCCTGTTTTTTAAATACTCGGCATCATTTTTATCTAACTTTAATTGCACCTCTATACCTAAACGCCGCTCAACCTTGTTACGCCAACGGGTTATTTTTTTAGCACTCTCTTCATGATCCCTTTGATAGACATAATTCTCTATAAACTCACTGAGCTTATCCGCCAGTTGCTGTTTATCACCTATATTTATAAAATCATTGGCATAACTATCCGGGTTAGCACTCTTTCCCTGAGCCATACAATGATAAAGAAAGATGCGATCATGTTCACTGCGTATTGATAAGCCACTGATAATCTTCATGGCTTTAGTAAATGCCTCGGGGGTAACCGGCTTAAAGTAATACAGAATTTCAGTGAGTTCCAGAGCGTAAATCCAGTGTTTACTGCGATAACGTAAAGAGGCATCACCAAAAATAGTCGTTGCCTGCTCACCAATAATGGCAATCACATCATGCAATAGATTTAATGCATATTTTTCCGAACTTTTTTTGATAACATGTTTACCCGCTTCTATTGCGGCTGATTGTGCTAGCCCTAATACAGGATTAGCTGCCACTAGCCCCACTCTCAGCATCGGTGTCGCAAAACTTAAAAAAGGTTCGGCTTTTTTATAATAGCCAAAAGTCCGAGTCGATTTTTGAATATACAGATAAGTTTTGCGCAGATTATAGCCTTTGATATTAACTGGAAAGCTATCCACTAAAACCAGAAGCTGTAAAGAGAGCCGATTGAGTGAACGAAACAGGTTTTCAATGCTGGTTTCCAGTAATGGATTTTGTGACTCTGGATGATGAAGCCGTGCAACTGATTCAATTAAATCAACAATATCTTTAAAAATTAAATCATTATTGATAAGCTCATTTTCAGTATATTGTTTATTGATAATCTTATCAAAAATAACTTTTGCTCTATCATGTAAAAGCTCTGCAATTTCATCATCAAAATAAGCCTGCTCTACATCCTCCTGCCAGGCTTCATTATCAGGAAATTCGACATATTGCTGATAATGCAATATTTTCTGTTTAACTTCAGCTTCCTTTTGGGTTAATAATGCTAACCTTTGCTGATAGTCTTTTTGCTGACATTGCAAAGCCTCAGCCTGTTCATCCAGTAAGCTTTGCTGATATTTTAACTGTAGATTTTCACTGCTCTGCTGGCGAAAAAACACAATAACAAAAGCACTGACCATTATCACCAGGCTACTGACATAAATCACCCACTCCCAATGACCTAGGCTTTGGGTTTTAGATAACATAAAAGTGGAGCCAAAAATAACAAGCACACTTAAAAACAATAAAAAAACGGATAATTTATAAATATATTTCATATTTCAAAAAACGTTTCGGTTGCTCTAATGATAGAAAAATCTTAGCATTGCCAATGTGACACACTCATATCAACGCCTATGATAGGCATCTAATTCAAGCCTATCCTTACTATAAACATTTGCTATGTTTTGTCCATATTTTTTCCTGATAAAGTAACGCTTCTTCGTCATTCCCAAAGTCTATCCAGGCTTGTCAGGCACAAGCTTTATCGGGAATTTTTTGCTTGAACCTAAAGATTCCGGCAAATAGTATGCAAGCATAACGATTCACGAACTTCGAAATTATGATACTCATTCCAGTGCTCCATAAAAAATCTTTTATTCCGCTAGTTTCTTGGCTAAGTCCCATTATTCATGTTATAAACTAAAGAGTTTTTAGAGCATCTATTAATGAAGCATATATACGACTGTAAAATGCCATCATGCAAGAGCAGTTCGAAGTATGTGTTTCAAAATAATAATAAAAATGAAATGGATAGTTCAATGGATCAAAATACAAACTGCGTAAATCTTAATTCAATACTGGATAACGCACCAGGTAACCCACTGATATGGAATCGCTATCTGACTGAACTTACCCAGCAACTGAATTGTGATTCAAGTGCCCTACTGGTGACTGACTTGCTTAAACGGGAAAATACTCACTTTCTTTTTAGTGCGAATATTTCACAGGCATATCAACAACAGTATGAAAATGGGCTAAATAAACTGGATACTTTTAATTATTTTATTAGCAGGAATCCTAAACGTATTTTTTGCAGCCAGACTCTGGAGAATAATTCATCCAAAGAAATAGATAAAAACTTTAGGTTACCATTAGAACAGAAACATCGTTTCGGTGTATCAATTCCCTGTAATAAAAACCATGCTCTCTGCCTATTAATTAACCGCAAAAAAGAATTCACAGGCAAGGAAATTGAGCAGATCACCAAGACTTTACAGCTCATTATTTCGCCTCTTGAAGAAGCCTTATACAGTGAACAGCGACATAAAATAAATAGCCAGCTGTTACATCACCTGGGAAATCATTTTGATGGCTATATTATCGTCGATAAGGCACTCAATATTCTCTTTTCTGACCCTGTTTATGTATCGGTTATTAGTCAACACGACTGTGTGAAAATATCTGGCAACCAGTTTAATATGAAAAATCCTGATATTGGGCAGCAACTAATAGCACTAATTGCAAACAAGAATGAAACGTGCTCGGTCCACAACCAATGTCATTCCTGTCAAATCACCCTGGTCCCCATTTCTTCCTTAGAAAACCTGTATAAATGGGAGTATTACAAAGGTGGCTTTATTCTTACCTTTACTTATGATAAAGATAAAAACTCTACACTTGAGCGGCTGGCAGACATTTACCAACTCTCTCGATGTGAAGCTGTCTGTGCGCTGAATTTTATGCAGACCCCCTCGATTCCTACAGTTGCAACAAATACTTATCGCTCTCAGGAAACTGTGCGTAACCATATTAAACATACCATGCAAAAAATGGATGTACATAATCAGGCAGAATTGATGAAAAAACTGATTACGCTGGCTGCTTTATAAAGATAAAAGTGTTTTGTAGATCCGTTTAGCTTATCTAGCGAAGCAACTGGAAGATAAATCTATTGATTAAGAGAGAGCATTTGAAACAACAAGGATGCTTGTTGTCCTGGTCTGTAAATTGAATGAAAAATATTTATTTACAGATACATAAAACGATACCTTCCTGAATTTTATTCAGGAAGGTATAAAAAATTTTTACTTTCCTAATACATCATTACGCGTACTTTCTGCAATCGCGGCAGCCTCACCAATAAGATCACCAGGTACACCTAGCTCTACCAGAGTTGCACCTAAATGCTCCATCACAGCATCAAAATGCGAATCATCTAAACCCATTTTGACCAGGTGTGCATGTACTGAGCGCATATCACCGCCGGTATAATTATTTGGACCGCCAAATGCCATAGTAAAGAATGCTTTTTGCTTCGCTATTTGTGTTTCCATATCGGTTTTATCAAAAAAACGATTAATACGATAATCACTTAAAACTTTGCGATAAAACAGTTCGACCGCTGCATCAACCGCTGCTTCACCACCAATTCTTTCATATAAAGTTTTTGTTGCTTCTTCTTCGCTCATTCTACTTCCTCTTTGTTATTGTTATTTATTTTTTGAGAAGTTTGATATTATCAAGTATGTATCAGTTATGCAATATAAGAAGACATTAAAATTAGATAACCGCTCTGACACAGGCTAAAATACCATAGCTATATTGTTCATTAAACGCATCAAACACGGGCTTTAAACTATTTTTTTGTTCTTCTGGCAAACGCAAAATTTCATCCTGTATATTTTTAATTTCTTGCTCACTGAGGTCTACAACATCATTTAACTGAATAATCTCCTGTTCTATACCTTTGGCAAGGTGATTATAAATCGTACCTAATTGCAGTTCTCGCTGCACAGCAATTTTCTCAGCTGAAAACCCAACCTTAAATAAGTTGATCGTTTCTTCTATCGTTGCCGTGAAATCTGACTCTTGCTGAATAATTTTCGTCAGATCACTGATAACACTAATAAATTCATCCGCATATAACGCTAGTTTACGATCCCCTACACCCGAAATCTGCGCAAACTGCTGATGGTTTAAAGGGGCTCTTTCTACCATTTCCATTAAACTTGCATCATGAAAAATAATATACGGCGGAACATCTTGTTCATCTGCCAGCTCACGCCGCTTAGCACGCAAGGCATCCCATAAAACATTATCAGTATGTCTGGCAAAATCACCTCTACTTGCTTTTGTTTTCTTACCCTTCGGCTTCGTTAAATCTTTACGAAACATAATCTGGGTTTCACCACGTAACAAAGGTCGACAGCTACTATTCAGTTTTAAGGCTCCATAGCCTTCATAATCAACATCCACCAAGCCATTAACCACTAATTGCCTAAACACAGAGCGCCACAGACTCTGATCCAAATATTTACCAATACCAAACGTTGATTGTTTATCGTGTCCAAAACTTTTAATCCGTTCATCGTCCTTACCTAACAGCACATCCAGTAAATAATTAACCCCAAAGCGTTGTTCAGTACGGTAAATACAGGATAAAGCTTGCTGTGCAGCAATAGTGCCATCCCAGGTCTCGACGGGTTCCAGGCAGGTATCACAATTCCCACAGGGCTGGGTATCTGTTTCACCAAAATACTTTAATAACACCTCGCGTCGACAGGAGACCTGTTCACATAAACCCAGCATGGAATCAAGCTTGTGTAATTCTACCCGCTTATGCGTTTCATCAGCGTCTGAATCCTGTAGCATTCTACGTAACATAATCACATCTTGCAGCCCATAAGCCATCCACGCATTGGCTGCTTTGCCATCGCGCCCTGCCCGTCCAGTTTCCTGATAATACCCCTCAATGCTTTTGGGTAAATCCAGATGTGCCACAAAGCGCACATTGGGTTTATCAATCCCCATACCAAAAGCCACGGTTGCAACGATGACGATGCCTTCTGACATTAAAAAATGGTGTTGATGTTTTTGCCGTAGTTCATTCGATAAGCCCGCATGATAGGGATAGGCATCAACCCCTTTTTCCTGCAACCATTTTGCCGTTGCTTCTACTTTTTTGCGCGATAAACAATAGACAATCCCGGCATCACCATGATGCTCTCCCCTGATAAAGGTTAATAATTGCTGTCGGGCATTCTGCTTTTCCACGATGCGGTAGCGGATATTAGGGCGGTCAAAGCCACTAATAAATAAACGCGCCTGTGTGAGTGTAAGGCGATTAATAATCTCTTCACGCGTACGCTGATCCGCCGTTGCTGTCAGCGCAATTCTGGGAATATCAGAAAATCGCTCTGCCAATAAAGATAATTGTAAATAGTCTACCCGGAAATCGTGCCCCCACTGAGAGACACAATGCGCTTCATCAATGGCAAACAAGGCAATGTTTAAACGACTAAAAAACTGTAAGGTACGCTCCGAAGTTAGGCGTTCAGGTGCGATATAAAGCAAATCTAGTTCACCGCGTAATAACTGTTGTTCTGTCGTCTGAACTTGCTCATAACTTAAGGTTGAATTTAAAAAAGCCGCTTTAACACCTAATTGATGCAAAGCATTGACCTGATCCTCCATTAAGGCAATCAGCGGAGAAATAACGATACCTACCCCTTCGCGTATCATCGCCGGGAC
>WTCN01000199.1 GCA_013138555.1 Methyloprofundus sp.
AAATCAGTCAACTGGAATGGGCTGATGCCTGGAAAAAAATGGGCATGACCTGCATGAGTAAAATCGGCGGTGCTTCTGGTTCGTTGATAGGTACTTTTTTTGTTGCTATGGGAAAAGATGCGGCAGGAAAAACAGTTGACCCTGTTGTTTTTGCGGAAGCTTATAATGCTGCGGTAGAAGCCATGAAAGCACGCGGCAAATCAGATGCTGGCGAAAAAACAATGTTAGACACATTAATTCCGGTCGCTAACTATCTAACAGAAAACTGCGGCAAGCTTGAATATCCTGCTTTATTAGCGGGGCTTAAAGAAACAGCAATTAAAGGTATGGAATCAACGAGTGATATGCATGCTACAAAAGGTCGTGCTTCGTTCTTAGGCGAGCGTAGTGTTGGTCATATTGATGCAGGCGCAAGAAGTACTCAGCTAATGATTTGTGCTATTGCAGACGCTATCGAAGCAAAATTATAAGTCAACTTTTAGAGTTTTTGCTATAACTCTTCGAGTGTAACCGAGGGAGCAGGTTTTTGCCTACTCCCTCGATTTTAGTTATACCCCGTCATTTAACCTAAGTTAGAGAGTCCTTTTGAGCGATTTTTTCAACACGGGCCTAAGTCAGCAGCAGTTTTTAGAACAGTACTGGCAGAAGAAACCTTTATTAATCCGCCAGGCATTTGCTGATTTTGAATCACCTGTCACTCCCGAAGAACTTGCAGGGCTAGCCTGTGAAGCTGAAATTGAATCCCGGCTTATTGAAGAGCGTGGGGGAGATGGTACGGCATGGCGGGTCACTAGCGGGCCATTATCAGAAGATATTTTTGCTAGCTTACCCGAGACACACTGGACGATGCTAGTACAGGATGTTGATAAGCATTTGCCAGAATTACAATATTTACTAGATCCATTTCGCTTTATACCCGATTGGCGGCGTGATGATTTGATGATCAGTTATGCGTCCGAATCTGGATCAGTAGGGCCACATACCGATGGCTATGATGTGTTCTTATTACAGGCAATGGGGACGCGTAGATGGCAGATTGGTGACCGGCCTATTGAGCAGCCTAAACTGATTGAGGGTATTGAGTTGCAAATCCTGGCTGAATTTACCCCCGATCAAACATGGGATCTGCAGCCGGGTGATCTATTATACCTGCCACCACAATTTGCCCATCATGGTGTTGCCTTAAATGATTGCATGACGTTTTCGGTAGGTTTTCGTGCGCCAGCGCGCATTGATATGCTGGATGCTGTTATAAATACTCTGCTAGAAAAGGAATTGGGAAAAAAGCGCTATCAAGACCCAGACTTATCATTGAGTAAGCATAGCGCTGAAATTGATGCACAGGCTGTGGCAAGAATAAAGCAAATGTTACACCAAGTGATTGAAGAGGCCGATCCTGTTTTAACAAAGGCGATTGGGACGTTGGTTACCGATACAAAACCGAGCTTATCGGTCTTAGCGACGGAAGCGAGTTGTGATTTGCCAACGATTGATGAGTTGAGTGCTTACTTTGATGATGACGGCATGTTACAAAGGAATTATTATTGCCGGTTTGCGTGGTCGCTTGATGGGCAGAAAGGACAGTTCTTTATGGCGGGTGAGGCATATAGTGTCAATGTGCAGGGATCAGAGTTGTTAGCGTTATTAGCCGAGAAGGCAATATTAACGCTGACTGACTGGCAGAAACTTAAAAAAAATGAGTCAGTCGCTCAATTATTGTGTAAATTGATAGCTGAAGGTGGCTGGTGTTGGCAGTTAGGGGAATTCAGTTGAGTTTAATCAGGGTATTTTATCATAAGACCTGATTTTATTTGTGGATAGGTATTTTCATACTAGACAAGTAGCTGTATACTTTGCTCTCTGGAATTTTGTCTCCAGGTTTTTAATTTTCCATGTTCTATAATTCAAAGCAGGTTTATGTGTTGAGTTTTCTGGGAAATCATTGTTTAATTTTTTATAATAAATAGGGAATATTTATGATTTTATTAGTTGCGTCATTTTGTATTTTTACGATTACAGCAGTTTTGGGTTTGATGATTGCTGTTGATATTTTTCGTGGTAGACATCCTGCTCCTTCTGCAAGTATAGTTCACGGGGTATCTGCCCTGTTAGGTTCTGTTTTTGCTATAAGCGCAGCACTTATGGGTGAAACTCGTATTTACATCAATATTGTAATGGCAGTTGTTATTATTTTGTTGGGTGTGACAGCGGCGGTTAAGCGTAGAAAAACAGGTGTTGCTCCAAAAGCAATTCTTGCTGTGCATATTCTATTAGCAGTTGTTTGTTATCTGCTATTAGGTGCGACTGCATTAATGGGTTACGATGTGATGGCAATGGTGGGGATTGAAGTTCCTGAAATCGTACTATAAGGGACTTTTTCAAGGATTAGATGAAAACCCGGTTTTGAACCGGGTTTTTTTATCTGTATACCCCTTCCAGTGGGGGGAGCAAAATTTGTAATGTATTAACATTTTTTAGGGCACAAGTTGACACAGCTTTTTTCTGAATTTCATAATTTACAGGTGACAAATAGTCATTAGCAGAATGTGCCCTGTTTAGTGTAGCCACATGAGGGTATAATGGCTGTACTTTAATTTTTATACCTTTATTAATAAGGATAGCGTTTTTATGCTTCGTTACCTTTTCTTTTGTTCAGTGATGTTTTCCTGTGCGGTTATTGCCGAGGAAGAACGCTCCGACACCTCAGGATCACCTGAAGTACCTGAGATGCCTATGCCGGTAGAAGATGGCGAGCCTATGGAAGCAGATATTACCATTACCCGGCGAGGCGAAAAAACGATTCATGAATACCGCATGAACGGCAAAATCTATAAAATAAAGGTTATCCCTGATATTGGTCCTGCTTATTATTTTATTGATCCTGATGGTGATGGCGAGATGGAAGAAGTCACTGAAAGCGATTTAGATGATGAATTGAAAATTAATCAGTGGACCATTTTTAGTTGGTAAGTTTTGTCTGTTTATACCTCTCTTAGCCATGCTCAGATTGAGCAGTTTCTCGGTGCTTATAAGCTTGCTTCACTAACTTCTTATGTGGGGATTAGTGCGGGTATCGAAAATACCAACTATTTATTAAGCACGCCGCAAGGTGATTTTGTATTGACCCTGTATGAGCATTTCAATACAGCTGAGCTTGCACCTTACCTGGACTTGCTGGTGCAAATAGGGCAGTCTGAAAGCTATTATCCTAGCCCTCTTCTGGATATTCAGCAAAGACACTCACAGACATTGGCAGGAAAGCCAGTCGCTGTCTTTAAGCGTTTAGCTGGAAAATCAGTTGTGCAAGCGACGCTTAATCATTGTCAGTTAGTTGCAAGTGCTCTGGCGAGATTTCATTTAAATACTCCTTCTTTGGGGTTTAGTAAAAAAAATCCCAGGAGCATTGAATGGATACAGGTCACTGCTCAGCAAGTGAGTGCTCATTTATCAGTGCAGGATTCTCTGCTTTTAAATGATGAACTGAACTATCAGCTGCAATTTACGACACAACATTTAGCGCAGGGCATTATTCATGCTGATTTGTTCAGAGATAATGTTTTGTTTGTGGGAGAGAGCTTAACGGGCATGCTGGATTTTTATGCAGCTTGCTGTGATTGTTTCCTACTGGATGTGGCGATTACCTTGAATGACTGGTGTGTAGATGAGTATGGGGTGTTTGGGCGCAGGCAACAAGATGCTTTTATGCAGGCCTATAAGCAAGTGCGAAATATTTCACAACAAGAGGAAGAGTGGCTGCCTTTCCTACTACGACGAGCCTGCCTGCGTTTCTGGGTATCACGCTTAGAGCATAAACTTTATCCCAGGGCCGGAGAGATCACACAAGAAAAATCCCCTGAACTATTTAAAAACTTATTGCTGCAGCATCGGCATTTTTATGCGCATCAATAAATTCCATTAGAATAATGCCATTTATTGATGCGGGCAGCGTGGTACAATCCACACGCTGGATTGAATAATAATTATAAGAGGAGAGGTTTATGAGAAAACTAACGCAAGCTTTAATAGTAGGTGGCGCACTTTTATTTTCTGCTACTGCAAATGCGGAGGTAAAGCTGGAAGATGATTCACAAATTCTGGGAAAATGGAACTTATATGCTGAGGCTATCGCGCTACATAAAGAAAAAGTCGAGCTTTTTTCTGTTTGGGAATTTAAAAAAGGTGGTGTATTACACACAGTATCTAATGACAGGTTTGGGCGCACAAAAAACCTGAAAATTGATTTAAAATACGCAGTCGAAGATGGCGTTATTAAGAAACAAAAAACACCGGGTCGTTCAAAAATGGAAGACTGTAAGGTTATTAAGTTAGAAGATGGCAAAATGACCCTGAAATGTACTTTTGTATATTTGTTTTTGAAAAGATAATCAAGGGGATTGTTTGATTGTCCCTGTAGGTTCGAGTTTGTCGAGCCTACAAGGCCGTATAAGTAGTTGTGGTGTTTATAAAATATTAATCTGCTGGCCAGTAGTTTTCACTGACAAACTCTTCCAGAGCGCGTGCTTTTGCCCAGTTTTCCAGTTCCAGCATCGGCCTGGAATAAAATTCTTCTACATGCCCCAGGCATAGAATCGCAATCGGCAGACTTCCTTCTGGCATTTTCAACAGAGACGATAGTTTTTCAGGTTCAAATAGAGAGACCCAGCCCATGCCTAAGCCTTCAGCTCGTGCAGCTAGCCATATATTTTGTATCGCACAGGCAGTTGAAGCTATATCCATTTCGGGCAAGGTGCGTCGGCCAAAAATATGTTGTTCACGCTTATCTGCGAGTGCGACGATTAATAGCTCGGCACATTCCAGAATGCCTTCAACTTTAAGTTTCATAAAATCACTCTGGCGTTCGCCCAGTGCTTTAGCGGTGAGCTGACGCTCTTCTTCTACTTGCTGATGAATGGCCTGGCGTAATGGCGCATGGGTTATTCGGATAAAGCGCCAGGGTTGCATTAAACCGACACTGCCAGCTTGGTGCGCTGCTTGAAGTAATTTTTCCAAGGTTGCTGCGGGGATAGGTTTATCAATAAAATGACGCATATCACGGCGTTCGGCAATGGCACGATAAACACCTGATATTTCCTGAGCAGTAAATTTATGTTTATCCATATGTCAGAGCCAGGCTGATTAAAACCACTGTTTCGACTATTTCTACACTCGCACCATAGACATCCCCCGTTATACCTTGTAAACGTTGTAAAGCCAGGTATCTTATAAAAAATATACAGGATAAAGCTGCAATCAGGGTATAGGTATTAGTGAGCCACAAAAACAATGTTAGAGAAAAGAAGATAATGAGTTTGGCTGCTTGCCTGGGAAGCTGCTGTTGCATTGCACTGCCTAGGCCATTTTTTCTAATATAAGGGGTACTTAACATCAGTATCAAAATACTTAAACGACCTAAAAGAGGGGCTAGTAAAAGAGGGACGAGTACTTGTTGTTGCTGAAGTAGGCTCTGTAGTGCTGTCCACTTTAACAGTAATAGCAGTATTAAAATAATCACCGCAATAGGGCCAGCGGCAGGATCTTTCATAATAGCCAGGCTACGTTCTCTGTCAGCTAGGCCACCTGCCCAGGCATCACTGCAATCAGCTAGCCCATCTAAATGTAGGCCGCCAGTTAAAAGCACCCAGGCAGTCAAGATAATTGCAGCATTTAATGCTAATGACTGCTCTGGCAATTGGCTGCTAACCAGGGTCAGAATAGCCCCGATTAATAAACCTACGAGAGGAAAAAAGAGTACCGAGTGCCCAGCACGTTGATCAGATAACGTGATATTAAGGTTTAAGGGAAGGCGCGTTAGAAATTGTAAAGCAAGCGTAAAAGAAGCTAACATAATGATTGTATGGCGATGTTATAAGGTGCAAAGGGGCTCTATTTACGCCATGGAAATCTTATTTTAAAGGTCGACCCTGTTTATCTTTGTGTAAGTTACCTGTAGATAGTAAAATCCCATCAATAATAGGCCACAGTATGCCTGCTCCAGCAGTGAGTATGGAAACTATTATTTGAAATGTTGCTATTTTATAATAGCCCAGATACCAACGATGAGCTCCAAATAGGCCGGTTAACGGAAAGAATGCTAAGGCCATAGCAGTTTTGCGTGATTTTACGGCATCTTCTTGCTTAATAGGGTAGCTTCCGATTAGCGTCACCATGGTCGCGGTATCACCTTCTTCTTCAAATAATACATCAAGGTCAACGAGGGGAGGAAGGGATTCGCTCCAGTCATTGATATGAAATTCGTAATATAGCTCATCGCTTTTAATGACACCTGTTTGCGTGTCTTCATCGTAACTTTTAATTTTTCCAATCATGATATAAACCTTTTTAAAAATATGTGGTGATTTTACTACACTTAGGCTTGTAGAGCGGACTTTAGTCTGTTTTTTATCAATGCAGTGCCTGTCGCCCAGAGGTTAGGCTACATGCTAGAATAATTCTAGTTACCTGTTTACTTACTGTTACCACTTGCTTTGGGTTGTGTAGGTATTGTATATTCAGCGCTAATGCTTTTCTGTTATAAAAAATAGGCAATATGAAAGAAAAAAGAAAAATTAAGAGCACAGCTTGTGAAATAAATAAGATTAATAGACTACCTGTTATTTTAGCTTATGCGCACAGCTGATTCTGAAGGAGGAAAACACAGGATTCACAGGGCTGTAAGAAAGATATTTAATTACATTCCTGCATCCTTTATAAAAAAAGTATCTTCATGGCAATGGTTGCGGTTTTATCCTGCGGTTATTCCTGCCCAGTACTGTTTTATTGAGTGGAATCGGGCTGTAAAAAGCAAGGATTATCAAAACTATCAAATATGGATAGATCAGAACAGTCTGGCTACGCTTGAGGACTGGCGCTTATTGCAACAAAAAGCCTATTATTGGAAGTCACCACCCAAAATAAGCATTGTTACCCCGGTGCATAATACTCAGGTTGATATACTTTATGAGTGTATTGTTTCTGTCCGAGCGCAAGCCTATCCCTATTGGCAACTTATTTTAGTGGACGATGGCTCATCTAATATTGAAACACAGCAGCTGTTAAAGTCTGGTGTCTGCAAAGACCCTAGAATTCAGGTTTATTTTACTCCTCAGTCACAAGGTATTTCCCGTGCGACGAATATAGCGATAGCACAAGCTCAGGGTGATTATATTGTATTTTTAGATCATGATGACCGCCTGGCATTAGATGCCTTATATCTCGTTGCTGAAGAAATTCGAAAATATCCGCAAGTGGATATTGTTTATTCAGACAGAGATATGATTTCACCCAAGGGTAAGCGGTATATGTATTTATTCAAACCCGGGTGGTCTCCGGAAACTTTGCTGGCGGGTAACTATATTTTTCATTTAATGTGTTATCGCCGTAGCCTGGTCGCTCAGCTAGGTGGGTTACGTACAGAATTTGATGGTTCGCAAGACTATGATTTAATTTTGCGTGCCGCTGAAACGAGTCCGCAAGTACGCCATATTCAAAAAGTACTTTATCATTGGCGACAGTACCAAGGCTCTGTTTCACTGGACAGTGGCGCTAAAGACTATACATTTGAGTCGGGAGTTAAAGCCCTGAATGAAGCAATGCAGAGGCGTGGGATCTCAGCTAGGGCATCAGAAATAAAATCCTTATGGCGTGGCAACTATCAATTAGATTTAGTATGTCCTGAGTTAACAGAAATAGAAGTATTAAGCATTGCATCTACATTACCTGCAGAGGAATATACACAGTTAGTAAACCAGTCTATTCAAGCGACTGAAAAGCCTTATATTGCAATTATTAGTCAGACATTGACAGCGGTTAATGATAATGCCTTATGTCATCTGGCGGCATGGTTAAAGGTTGATGGGGTCGCGCTGGCAACGGGGAGTATTATGACCGAGCATAAGTTAATTGATTATGCGGGAGCAACGTATCAAATAGATGGTGGGATCATGGTTCCTTATCAAGGATTGCCTATAAGTGAGCCGGGTTATATGGCAGTGACACAATTAACTAGAAATATTAGTGCTCCGCACCCCTTTTGTGTCGTTATTCGCAGAGAGTTGTGGCTGCAATTAAAGGGCTTAAATAGTAGGTATCAGGGATTTTATAGTTTAATGGATTTTTGTTTAAGAGCTTTAGCTGTTGACTGGCGTTGTGTCAGTGTTCCGCAGGCGCAGTTTATGACGCGACAGGAAGGTTTATTGAATCACTATTCTGAACAGGATAAGCGATTGTTTTGTCAGTCTTGGCAGGACTGGCTGGAAAAAGGGGATCCCTACTATAACCTAAACCTGGCTAGAGCTTGTCAGGATAGGCTATATCATCTGCCCGGATAGCTAGCGTTTTTTTGCCCACTAAAATCAAATGGCGGGTGGGCAAAATAGCGCTGCCCACCCTACAACAGAATATTATTTACCTGCCTGCAACCATTTTTTTATGAAAGATGGCAACATCTCAGTTATCTCGGATAACTTCGGTGCAGGGCGCAGACAAAAATCTTCATCGTTGATAAACAGGTTTTTTCTGGCAATCCATGATAATGGACGGATAGTTTGATAATCTGATTGTAATACTAGATCGAATTGCCTGCGCATACGGTAATATTTAAGATAGCGTGGTATAACGTGCGACGAAATGCTTATTTGAGTTATGTTAGCCATGCTAGGTAATTGACGTGGTGCACCATGTGGGGCCATAAAATAGCAGACTTCTAGTTCGGGGCGTTCGCGCATGACATGTACGAAAATACTTTGTATATTGCTTGTCTGCATATTGATAGTCCACGGGACAAGAATTTTTTTAATCGTTGGGTCATTTAAAATATGAGCTATTTTCGCAATTTTCTCAGACTTATAGGGTAGCTGAATATTTTTTTTACCTTTAATGCCTTGCTCAAAATCAGCAATCGCCTGTAAATGCAATTTAGCCAGATCCGGTTTTCCAGCTAATTGATAGTGCAAGGCTTTTTTCAGTGTCCAGCGAATTGAATGCTTAATGGCATCATTATCACTGTGTTTCTCTAATAAATATAAAATATTGCGGTTATCATAATAAAGTATCCAGCTAGGAATTTTAGCCATGGCGGATAGATGCCAGATTAATGATTTTGCAGAAACTGCAATGCGATGTCCTGCTTTGCGGATGCGCAGACACCACTCAACATCATCAAAGTGAATAAAGAAATCCATCCATAAACCCGCTTGCTTTGCCACGGGAGCGCGAATTAATAACGACGCTGCCGCAACATAATCAACATCCATTTTGGCCTGGCAATGCATGAGTTGTTGACTTAAGTCAACATCACTGGTTAATAAAGTCTCTACTGGTTTTCCTTTCCAGTTAGAGATTTCCTCAAAATGACGGTTAAACAATAAGGTGCCGCTTTGTTGATCAACAAATGCTCCCATTTCATTAATGCGCCACGGATAATCCAGTTGCATCATGGTAGAGCCAGCAATGGCAATATCGGGATTTTCATCTAATATAGTGACTAATTCACTTAATGCATTTTGATGTACCACGACATCGTTATCAAGCAACCAAAGATAGTCATACTGTGCATCAGGTTGTTCAAATGCCCATGCCAATCCCGTATTAAAGCCACCGGTACCGCCAATATTTTCTGCATTACGAATAATTTGAATAGCATCAAATTGAGATTCGATAGCCTCGACTGTGCCATCATTACTGGCATTGTCAATCACTAGAATATCCAGTTGGTCTCTAGGAAAATTAAGGGTGGATAAGGAGTTGAGTAGATCAATGACATACTCCTTTTTATTCCAGGTAACTATGATAATAAGGATTTTTGCTGTTGATTTCATGTGCGTCTAAATAGTTGGTGGATAAGGCTATTTTGTTTCCAGAAAGGGATACAGTCTAGCTGGATATTTGCTGGCAGGGTTGTTTTAATAATGGGTTTGCTTAAACCTTCGCGGGCGGCTTTTAGATAAGACTTTAGTTCGCCAAAACTAAGCGCGCGAATCAGGCCAATCGCTAAGCGCGAAAAAATTAAATAACTTAGCTGTGGTTGTGGGTAATAACGGCGTAATAACCACAAAGTATTGCGTGTAGGGAAAAATATTCGTCGCGCACCTGGGCGTTGACTGGGGATGCCGCGATGGACAATAATGCATGCAGGGTCATAAAAAATATCATAGCCCTGTAAACGAACCTGAAAGCTTACTTCAATTTCATTTTGATAAAGAAAGAAGTCCTCAGGATACCAGCCAATTTTTGCAAATAAATCACGCCTGATAAGAAAACCACAGCCAATGAAAAAAGGTGAGCGAGTTAATGTCGCGCTCTTAGGTAAATGCCAGCTCCACTGTGGTGTACCGTCGGGTGACTGGATATGCGCGGCAATAAGACCAATGTCCTGACGTTGCTCTAAAGTCTGTAGCGCATGGTCTATGCCCGTAAGGTTGATAGGGCATGAGTCATCATCTAATATAAGTAAATACTCACCCTGTGCTTTGTTAAAGCCAGCGTTATACCCCGCAATACCGCTATTTTCAGGCAGTAAAATACTAATAATGCTGGTTTGTTCCTGTAAGTATTCCGCTGTACCATCTGCAGAGCCATTATCAACCGCAATAATCTCTATATCATCACGATGAGCGCAAAGCTCTTGCAGACGAGAGCAGGTATTGTGAGTTTCTGCCAGTTTATTAAAGTTAAGGAATACTATGCTTAATTTTATTGCTGAAGTCATTTAATTAATAGGTTTAACGGCTCTAAAGGGAGTAATGTGTAGGACGGAATAGTGCCGTGTTTTCCGTTATCGATGTTCACTTAATAATAAAATGCTCAATATTCGAATAAGCGCTAAGGCAGTTGTTATTATAACTGCTAATAGCAACATAATAAGCGCTACCCGTTTCAAGCCTGACAGAAAGATCGGTGGTATGGTTCATATCAATACTTCCAATAGTTTGTGCTGCCGGGTAGGGGGCGTAATTTAAGCGATAACCTGATATATTATTTAAAGCATTCCAGCTTGTAGAGACTATATTACCATTTATGTTGAGCTTAAGTGAAACCGGAGGAGGTAATTCATGGCTGCTGCAAATATGATCGGAAATAAAGCTGGCATAAGTTTTAAGACGAGTATAAACGCCGTAGAAATCGACTATTGCACAGCCAAATCCCCAGCTGGTGATACCTGCCTGATGCCAGGTCCGGCTTTCGCTGTCAAAAACAACAAGAGGTCCACCGCTATCACCAAAGCAGGTATCTTTAAGGCCTAGGCCTTCACCAGCACATAGCATACCATCAGTAATATCTCCCATTGCAGCATCGCAGCGTGGAGTGTCAATGATGGGTAATTCTACCTGATGCAGGTCTAAGGAGTATTGTCTCGATGTAGGAGAAATTGATCCCCAGCCTAAAGCAATGGCAGGTTTCCCTGCATTATCCTGAGAAGAAAAAGGTGCTAAAACCTGAATAGGCTGGATGTGTGAGGGGGTTGCTAATTTGATTAAAGCCAGATCATTTTCTAAGCTAAAATTATCAAATAAAGGGTGGATGATTATTTGCTCTATTGCTAAGCGTTCGGCATTGCGGTTATCAAGTTCAGCCTGATTAATGATGATATCAAGGCTAGATTTATCTTCATAAATCACGCAGTGAGCTGCGGTCAGTACCCAGTCTTTTGCAATCAGACTGGCACCACAAAATAATCCATCACTTATTGAGTAATGTTTATAGACCAGGCCCGCCATCCAGGACCATGCATTTGAACCTGCTGTTCTTCCGCCTATTATTTTTGCTATTCTTGGTGTTGCAGAGGCGCTATTGAGATTAATTAATACGAGTAGCAAAGCCTGTAAAAAGACAGTAAAGTTTTTTTTAGACATTGAAGTTCTCCGGAATGCGGTAGTAACAAAGTGTTAAAATTTAATTTCCTGATTGTCGGGGCAATCCACAAGGGATTGTCCCGACAAAATACAGGATTAATCATTAAACACTTTCTAAGGATGAGCTATATTTTTTTGCCCGCCTTTTATGCTGATGGGCACGTTGTTACCTATTTGTTCATCCGGCAGAATGCAAAATCCTTGGCTAATCAGCAAATTTATCCTCAAAGACCTGTAAAGCCCGGGCGACAATATCATCCATATCATAATAGCGGTTTTCTGCCAGACGCCCCACTAGGGTAATATTCTCAAATTGTTCGGCAAAATCCAGGTAGCGATCAAGCTTCTCTTTGTTTTCAGCGGTAAAAATAGGGTAGTAAGGAATATTTTTTTGCGGATTATTGCGCTCAAAATCCTGAGGGAATTCTTTAACGATTGAAGTGCCAGAGATGGCTTGTTGGCTGATATGTTTAAACTCGGTGATACGAGTATAGTCATAATCATTAGGGTAATTGATTGTTGTCTTTTCCTGAAATTTATCCACAGCCAAATGTTCAAATTGAAAAGCTAATGAACGATAAGGTAATTCACCAAAGCGGCTTTCGAATAACTCATCAACAAGACCGGTAAAAATTAATTGTCCATTAAATTCGGCGTTCATGAATTGCATGGCACCTGTCTCAAAATCAATCTTAAAAATATCTTTAAAATCTGTGTTTAACAATAAGCTGATATTGGGATGGTCAAGCATATTAGTAAATACCTTAGTATAGCCCTGTGCAGGAATGGCTTGATATTTATCTTGAAAATAGCGGTTATCACGGGAAATATGGACAGGTACACGTCCGGTTACTTCAGGCGAGATGTCCTCAGGTTTTTTGCCCCACTGTTTAGCCGTATAATTAACGAAAATTTTCTCATAAATAAAGTCAGCAAGAAATTTCAGTTCTTTATCGTCAATATCGCGCAACTCCAGAATAGGGACTTTTACCCCATAACCAAAGCGCTCGATTAATTTAAGTTCCAGCGAGTCTGCCAGTGATTTAGGCAATAAACTATGTAAGCTATTCAGGTTAAAAGGTACGGGCACTTTTTGTCCATCAATAAAAGCTAACACTTCATGCTGGTAGGGTTGCCACTGAGTAAACTGGCTTAAATAATCAAATACAGGTTTATTATCGGTATGGAATAAATGCGGGCCGTATTTGTGGATTAAAACTCCCTGCTCATCAAAGCAATCGTAGCAATTTCCGCCAATATGCTGGCGTTTATCAATGACTAAAATGCGCTTATTTTTTTGTGTAGCAAGGCGTTCAGCGAGGACAGAGCCAGCAAAGCCAGCACCAACAATGATTGTGTCGAACATAAATAAAAAAGTAGAAATTAAAAAAGTCTATTATATAGACAAGTTATAGATTTTCAGAAAAATAATTTCACGGATACCACCTCTTTAAGGAACGTGCACGAAATAAAACCAGCAACTGGTCAATGCTTAATTATAGGCGCGGCTTTAGCCGCATTGTGCGGATAAATCGTTGATCAAGTTATTTCATGCGCGTTCCTAAGGAATGTTAGCCGTTATATAAATGGAATTTATTTATCTGAGAACCTATAGGATATTATCTTTTTTAAAATAGAAAATCGGTATTTGTTATAATTTTATGGAGGGGGTTGGTTATGGACTTGTTGAAAATATCGGATTACAGCTGAGGTGGAGTGATAGACTTTAGTGGGATAGATAAGTGGGTCGCTTACTTAAACCTAAGTAAAGTTAAATTCTATGAAAGAAACTTGTTTTTTCTAAAATGACAACTATAATATGAACTTAAGTAGAAAAGCTAAAGTGCTTTACCACTAGAGAAATTTGAGTATTAATTGAGGTGATTGATGGGGAGTGGTATTTAAGTGATTAAGCAGTCCATAATATGGGGACTACTATCTCTGATTATATTTGTAATGAGTGGGTGTGCAGAATTTACTGCAAGTAATCCCGAAGAGGTAGTGGGTCAACGAGTTAATGAACGGTGGGCGGCGTTAATAGAAGGACGGCTGGAAACAGCTTATAGCTATGAAACGCCTGAGTACAGAGAGCTATACTCCTTTGCGGATTATAGAAAAACAATCAAAGGAGTGGGTTCCTGGAAGAAAATGGAAGTTGAACATATTGATTGTGCAGAAAAAAAATGTATTGCAAACATTGTAATTCATGTTAGAATCAACATTGGTATGGGCTTTGGGGTTGTTGAAAGTAATGCTCGGGCCAAGGAGAACTGGATGCACCATTCCACATCAGGACAGTGGTACCATATCTCAGACCGTTAAATTTTATAAAATTTATTTTTATTTTTGGAGAAGTAGATGTTTAAAAAAACGAAAATTGCTGCTGTGACGGCAGCAGTATTGGGGCTATCAAGTATGGCTGCTCAGGCTGTTTCATTGAATGAAGCAGCATCACAAGGGCAAGTGTTAATTTTTCCTTATTACAATGTTAACAATGGTTTTGTAACAGTTTTTAAGGTCACAAATACAACGAACGAGACTAAAGCGGTAAAAATTCGTTTTCGTGAGTCAGAGAACTCTAATGATGTATTAGATTTTAATCTCTACATGTCTCCTTTCGATGTATTTAGAATGGATCTTGTAGAAGGTCCTGATGGTGGTGTTCTGTTAAAAGCACCTGATACTTCTTGTACTCATCCTGAAATTCCTGACGCAGGTATTGACTTTAGACATGATGTATATGAGCATACTGATGTTAGCGATGTACGAGAAGGTTATTTGGAAGTCATCGAAATGGGGGTTGTGCCTATAGGGAAATTAGAAGGTCAAGAAGGTTCTGCTATTAATGTAGTGGCTGGTGTTGATCATGGGACGACTGGAGTACCTGCCGATTGTAGCGTAATTAGTGATGCATGGCAGCAAGGTGTCTTTACTCAAGGTGGTGCGGCATCCAATACAGCAACTATTGATATTAGAAATCCCAATGCGATTGGTTTCAAATATGAAGATCCTAACATGTCAGGTAGTATGAGTGAATCGGGCTTTTATGGTAAAGCTACGGTCGCTAATTTGAGTAAACCAACAGGTGGATTAATTGGAACATCAATTTTTATTGATACTCTGAATACTGCAGGTTATGTTGCTGAGCCTACATCTATCGTTAACTACTCTACGATACCACAGCACTATTTATCTTCAGATCAAAATTTCTACTTATTACCTTCTTTAGCATCAGGAAGTATTCAGTCTACTGAAAGCTTTACTTATGATGCTGCAGGCGCTCCAATGCTTGTAACGCGCGACTACCCAACTGTTACTAGAGACTGGGGATTGGACGATCCTAATGTTACACCTAGAACACCTGTAGCTTCTGGAATTAACCCTTTTCCAATAGCGGATGCCATGGCAGTCACTGTGCTGGGTAATCAGTATTTCTTAGGAGAGGGTGGCACAGTAAGTGATTTTGTCGTTTCTGCACCTATGAGAAAACACGGTATTTATAACAACTATCAGTTTTATCCAGCAGGAACAACAGAGCCAACAACCGGAGAATTTGTTCCCGTAGCTGGAGAGGTAGAGAATGGATTCTGGAAGAAGTTAAGTGGAGTAGATCTTACTTCAACTTTTACTTACTTTAATAATGAAGAGCAGTTTACACAGCCTCAACCTGGTGATTTTTCTCCGCCTAAAGAAACAGAAACAGTAACACAAACGTTTGATAGAGAAGTTAATATCTTAGCTTTGCATATTCAAACTCTAGGTGAAGCCGCATCTGTGTTAGGGTCTGTTAATGCCGAACCTTTACCAGTAGTTTATACAGAAGGGTGGGGCGTTTTTTCATTTACGAAGGATGAATATAACTTAGGTGCTGATCGCTTTGCTGCTTGGGGTGGTGAAGACTCAACAATTCCTGACGCAATGGGAGCACCTTTATTTGGTTTTGCAGCTATAAGAACACCTCTAAATGATGGGCATATTGGGGAGACATTTCCAAATATCTATAATAGAAAGCGTTAGAAAGGTAAGTCACAGTATATAAATTAAAGAGATTTAATTTAGAGTGAGAAGAGGGAGATGTGTCATGCATCTCCCTTTTTTATATCAAAAAGAATGTTGCTTTCATTTGAATATAAACGTAGTTCTTATTTCGCTATCGTTTTATATGGATTATATAACGATGATGCAAACTGATAAATGAAAGGTGTAAAAGGGATAGTGTAAGTGAAAAAAATTACAGTTATATTATTATATGGTTTTATATCTATAGCGCAGGCTGAGTTAGTAAGGGATAAAAGTGGTATTGACATTGGAAATAGCAATCTGGAAGTTTTATTGGAGGAAGCACCTGTCTATGCACAAGTTAATCTGTTAAAAAACAGGAAAAAACTTTATGTGCAGCTTGAACGCTTGTATTTAAGAGATGCAGTTGCACAAATGGCAATACAAGAAGGGCTAGATAAGGAAGGTATGAATGCAGAAAGATTGCAGGCCATAAGGAATAAGGCATTATACCTATTAAAGTTGGATGCACTGAAAAAGTCGAATAAAAAAGATTATTCTCCATATGCTAAACAGGTTTATCTGGTTAATCAGGAAGACTACCCTATTGAAGAGAGAGTAAATGCAGCACATATTTTAATTTCTACAAAAAAGCGAACAGATGCAGAAGCATTAGGAAAGGCACAGAAAATCAGAGAGGAATTAACGCAAGGAGAGGTTTTTTCTACTTTGGCTTTACAGGAGTCTGATGATAAATCCGTTAAGGACAATTTGGGCGAACTAGGAAATTTTAGCCGAGATCAAATGGTCAAGCCTTTTTCAGATGTAGTTTTTGCAATGCAGGTGGGTACTTTTTCAGAACCTGTAAAAACGCAATATGGTTATCATATTATTAAGCTGAATAAAAAACTGGTGAAGGGTGTTAAATCATTTGAAGAGGTTAAAGATAGTATTATCACTAAGCTAAAAGAAAAAGATTGGGAGCGTACAAGAAAAGAGTTTTTTGAGCAGCTTAAAAAGGATAATAAGATGCAAATTGATGATAAAGCGGTTGATGAGTTTGTCAGAAAAAAGTTAAATGAGTTTGGTCGCCGGTAAGACCTGAATTCGTATAATAAGCGAATAACCTCTGAAAGTAACGAATAGCATACACCAGTTGAATTGAGACAAGACATAGGTGTAACTAAAACAGCTATCAAACAATTTACAGGGGCTGCAATGAGCTATAAGCACCTCTGTCCTGAAGAAAGATATTATACCGGGTGCGACCACCATTTGGGCCAAGTTAACTTAAAATATAGAACTAAGTCGAGCACCAAACTGGTTGATTTTCCGCCAAAACTGATGCCAACGTTCTGCGGTTAAATTAAGCGCTCGTAAGTTTAAAATACAAGTAGCTTCCGTATCCCTCCTACACATATCAGAAAGACAGATGCGTTGCTTAATCAATGTTTTGCATGCTGCTTCAGTGATATCCGAACCAATAGGATAATTTAGTGAGGCATCACTGGCATAGCCCAGCTGGTGGCATCGGGTGTCTAAGCATCAGTCAATCCTATATACTTAACATTAGGACAGTAAGCTTTTACCTATTCAATTTCCCGTATAAAACATTCAAAAAAATGGCTTTTCCCATGTTCAGGTGTGGCACCTATATAAATCGTATATTGCCGTTCTGTCTTTGCATTGTAAAAGCTGATGGTTCCCGTTATTGCTTCCCGCCAAGCCTCTTTTTTTGCATGCTTATTTCTGCAACTGAGGTACTTGAATTTTGTAAAAAATCGGCAGACACGTTCCGCTGATGACATTCAGATAGATCAGTTTGCACGACTCGGACAGCACTGTGTGTCATTTTAAAACTAACTTGGGCATCCTTCATATAGAACTAAGAGTAATTTACACTTTTTTGAGAGTAAACTATCGTCATTCCTACATGCTTCTAGCAGGAATCTCGCGAGTTAAGCAAAGATTCCCGATAAAAGGTTTCGGGAATGACGCTTTTTCAACACATTGATGTTTCAAGTTTTATTTTACTATGGCTGAGAGTTGTATGTCATCAGGATAGGTTGTTTTTGAAGTACTGGGATAGCATTCTTAGTGGTTGCGTAATGCGCCAGCTTGTTGAATTTAGCAGTTGTTCTATATGGACTAAGCTTGCCTGAGTTTTGAGTTCTTTGCTGCTAATTTCTTGTTTAAGGTTTTTTATAATCACTTCTTGCTGCTTAATTATTTCAGATTGCACTTGTAGTTGGTGCTCTTTTGGGTAGCTTTGCTCAAGGTTCTCCATTAAGTCGAGCAGCTGTTCATTGGCAAGTCTAGGCAACCACTTTTTGAACAGGGGTAAGCATGCCTGCTTTTTTTTAAATTTATCTTGACTATTAATACCAACCTCGGACTGTCCTGTATTCCTATAAAAGGCACTAAAGCCATCTATAAATAAAAACGAGGTAAACATGGATGCTTGAATCCAGAAGTCCCAATCTTCATATACTTTAAGGGATTCATCAATTTTACAACCTAGGTCTAAAAGTGAGCGTGAAAATAGAGCCGAATGAATGGGAATATAATTACCGGAAATAAGGCGGTTTGCATTAAAAGGAGCGGAAAAATGTATAGGGAGAACGTTTTTATGTTCATCAATGCATTGTACGCCTGTGTATACCACTTTTATTTCGGGTCTGTCTATGATGGTGCTGGCTAATTTATGGATATGTTCAGGTAAAAACAAGTCATCATCATCCAAGAAAATAAGCAATTCACCTTGGCTGCACTTTAGTCCGGCATTGGCTGCATGTGATCGTCCCGTTTGTACTTCTAACTGTTCGTACTGAAAACTCTGTATATGTCCTATTGCTTCTTCTTGTACTAATTGGAGGGTGTTTCTACCGCCATCATTAATGACAATCAGCTCAATATTAGGGTAAGTCTGAGTGGCAACGGAGCGTATTGCTTCGCGTAAAAATTCAGGTCGATCTTGGGTGCGAATAATAACAGAAACTAGCGGTAAACTATTTGGTAATGCCTGTAATGAATATTGCTGACTGGCAACGGATAATAACAGTGCATTTAAGGGGCGATCTTCTTTTGGCCAGGCATAAAAGGCTTCTGCATGGGAAACAGATAAAGGTAAAGACCATGCGCGAGATTGATTAAGCCCTAAAATACGCTCAATATAATGATTACTGCCCATCTGGCTGACATAGCAAGCCATTATTTTTTCTTTTTGGGAAATGACTTGGCTAATATCAATTAAATGATTAGTATGCGCTTGAAGGGAGATTTCATAACTCACGGGGCGTGCAGTAAAATTTAATTGACGCAGGCTTTCCCAGGCTAATACTGCCGTTATACGATGATCGGGATGAGGTTCTTGAGGTGATGGGAAAAATACCGTGGTATATTGGTGTTTAGCTACAAAGTCACTTAGCCGGTTGATTAGGTGTTGCGATGTGCTTAGCTCTCTATCAATTTCGCGCCAAAATAGAGTATTACGGATGCCTAATTGCTGACAGGCTAACTTAGCTTCCTTTTCGCGCTTTGTGGTAAGTTCTTTGTCATCAAGGTCGGCTGCACGGCCATCGGTTAAAAATATAACATCGACAATTATTTTAGCGGCGAGTGCTAATAATATACTTCCGCCCATGCCAAATGTTTCATCATCAGGATGAGGAGCTAATACCAGCCAGGGCCCCTCAGGGAGTTCAGATGTTGATGGCGGTAAGTAACTGGATTCATTGATTAGTGTCATAATAATAGCCTGAAGGCAGGATTAAAAGCGTGTATAAAATAAGGCTTAAGTAGTCGTTCAACATTATTTTTACCCATATCTTCGCCAAACTAAATTCTGGTCAAAAGAATCAATGGATTATAAGTTGTATTTGTTAAAAAGGACGGACAAAGCTTTTTCTGTCGGTGGGATTGATCCCGAAAAGCCACGGAAAGCAACACCTTGGTGCTTTTGGAAAACGATTATCACTGGGGTGCTCTTTTGAAAAAAAGCAATGGAAGAACGTCCCCGTAAGCGTCAATTGCAATGTTTGCCACCTCGCGTGGAAAAGCTACTGGTGGCTTTTGCTTGATATGCGAATTGCATTTATCTTTTTTATGATTAACTCCTGAATTTCTATATCTGTATCATTGGTTGTTAATCTAGTATTATCACCATCTAGCTTAATAGAATAATCTTTGTTTTCTGAAAAAACACTAATAATATTTCTATTATCACCTCTTCTATGTGCAATATATTGAGCTGGGTTCCCGCTAAGTATATCCCCAGTCCAATTTGAAGAACATTGGGTATTTGATACTAGACCTTTTAAGCTATTAAATATATCTATCTGTTGATACTGCTCATTTACTATAGAATGATTTTTATCCCCATACGACACAATCATAGGAACTTTAGCAGAAGCTTTAAGTGAGCCAAACAATTCAACCTCCTCATTTTTCAAAGGAACCATTGAGTGGTGGTCTCCAACAATTATTAACATTCCTTTATCAAAATATCCCATGTCAATTAATTTCTTATAAAACAATCCAATTTGTTTGTCAGCATATTTAAAAGCCTCAGCCTCAGACTTATTTTTATTCTCAGGGTTAATAAAAGGGTGATGTGTACTAACTGTTTTTATAAAAATAAAAAAATTATTATTATCGTGATGATTAATCCTATCTAATACGCGATTATAAAGTGCTTCGTCAGGTGCTGCTTTAAAATGAAATCTATCCCATTTTTCATAATAGGGGTATTCATGACCTTCAATGTAATTGAAACCTACACTCTTAGCCCATTCTCCTGTATTAGCAAATGATAGGTCAGCTGTCGTTAAAAAATCTGTTGTATATCTTTTTTTCTTTAAAATATTTGGCAGAGACTCTTCAACACCAAAAAAACCATTGAATGATGTTCCTCCTCCATTTGTATAACTGGATGGTCTGTATATCGGGAGTTTGCCAGTTAATAGTGAAATTTCACCATCTTCTGTAGTGAAACCATTCGCATAAAAGTTTTTGTAAGATATATTTTTACTAGCAATTATATCAAGGTTTGGTGTCCAGTTTTTTATCCCTGAAAAATAGCTACTTTGATATGATGAAAGTGATTCAACCATAAGGAGTATAATATTACGTTTTTCAGGAATTTTTGAGTAACATAGTTCCTTTTCCGAAAATCTAAAATTTTTAATAAACTCATTACTATATTCTTTTGCTTCAGACAAAATGATTAAATTGTAATTTATAAAATTTTTATAAACCCATGAGTGTACATATTTATCATTTCCTTTATCAGCAAAGTTTGAAATAAAAAATATACTTAATACCATAATGATAGAGTACCTATGAGTGCTATTATTTTTAATTTTATATTTACTGAAAATTGATTGAGCCATAAAGCCAACTACAACAATCATTATTATCAGCAATAAAAAACCTTTTCCATTATGTGTTTGTTGTATATATTTAAGTGAATATGATGCATATTTAATGACATCGGTTACAACTAAATGAGTATTAAAATTCCTTATTACATAAACATCAACTGCATACAAAAAAACTACAAAAATACTTAACACCCTTAATAATATTGATGCGATATATGGCATTCTACTTAAATATGATAGATAAAGTAAAAGCATAACGGCTGAAAAAATTATCGCATCATTCGCTAAAACTTGCGTAGCTCCAAACAACCTGATGCCTGTATATGAATGAAGAAAGTTATCTACAAGCAACATTTTTAATGCTAAGGGAACAATTGCCAATATGAGTACAATAATAACTTTTATGGTTCTATAATTTAATATGATATTCATCCTAATTATTTGCTCTCTGTACCAATACCTTCGCCAAAATAAGGGAGGGGAAAAAACTAAGGATGGCCAGAAAAAGGTAAAATACTGGGTTACCACACCACAGTACCCAATAGGCTTTTAAGACGCTTGAGTTGCTGACAGCGTTTATCTAACCATATCGTGCGTTTAGGTTTATCTGTTTTTCCAGAGTAGGCCGCGTAATATACATTTGCCAAATACTCAGTGACATGAAAAAAATCTAACAATTGGCGGCTCGTGTGTTGCTCTAAAAATGACCAATTATTTTTTGCTCCATCTGCTATCCCTAAATAGAGAGCACAGGGTGTTGCTTTTTGATAGAAGTTTACCCTAATTTTAACATTATTAAAAATCAGCACCCGTATTTGTAACTTCTCATTAGTGACAGGTAGCCGCATTGGAAATCAATTCCGACAGGTGCGGAATTTTCTCCTCTCCTAAGCATCTGTCCTTAAGATAATTCCAAAAAGAAATCCCCTGTTTTCGGCAAGTCTTTTTTAAACTCGCAAACGTATCTCGGGCTTTTCTACCCGGATTGCTTCGAGTATTACCACTAATCTTTCGTTTTTTCACATACTCCAAAGCCCCGTCATTAATCACATAGAATCTGCCGGAAGCCTGACTTAAACATTCTTCATTTTGGCGAAGGTATTGCTTTACAAAAAACAATATAAATAAATCCCTGAATAACTACAGAGGACACAGAAAGCACAGAGGTTTCGCGATAAAAAAACTCTACGACCCTTTGTAGTAAAAATGTAAAATGTGTCTGCACTGCTACTTATAGCCGAAAGAATTGGAGTAGGCTTTGACCTGTGTGTATGCTTCGCATGTAGGCTAGGGATTGTTCCCTTCTTTCAAGCATAGTATATGCATACAGAAAGAATTATCTAAAGTCCATATCCCCCGCCATTAGCCACCAGCAGTTTTTTAATGTTTCGGGCTGAGGGCCAGTTGTCCATATATTGCTTGGAATACGGATATCCATAACTTCTGTATGAGAGTGTTTCGTTTGAAAATAAGATGAAAAATTGTCGGTAATTTGACAAAATAATTGCTCACAATGATTGAGTGCGGCAAATCGTTTAGCGTAAACAATCAATAAGGGAATGTTTTTGATCGGAGAAATAATATCCAAAATATCACAGCGCTGATCTTTAATGTCAAGGATAACAATGCCATAAGGGTTATTTGTTATGCGGTTTTTAACAACAAAAATAGAGTAAGATCGGTGGGGGTGATTCAGGTAGCGATTAAGTAAATAAGCATAGTCACGTACCCCTACGATAGCATTTCGTAAATCGTGTGCCATTGCCTGCCATAATGAGTCAATTATATGACTAAATTGGTGGGCGTTGTTTTTATCAATGAATCGTAGGCAAGAAACTAATCTGGGGCGTGAGCTAGAAGTTGGCCAGGATATTTCGTGCATTTTCCCTACCTCAGTATATAAGCCTAAATGTTCAGCGACTTTCATTGCACGCTCATTAGGAAACCCAAAACCCAATAAAAAAGGTCTCCCAAAGCCAATATAGCGCTCTAGAAACGTGGCTGCCATACGAAAAAAAGCTCCCGACCTTGTTAGTATGCCGCGCTGCTGAGGGTGCACCATCACATCGCCAATCTGGATAGCTTTTTGACTTTCGGAAAAAAAGAGAATGTCTCTGGGGATCCCGCCATAGTGCGCGACTAATGTATTAGCTTCCCAAATACAAAGTTCGGGAGCGTGCCCTGATAGATATTTCCACTGCCAGAAATTAGCAGATACCGGCTGATTAAATGAGTCCTCAAACAACACTTGTATTTTTTCAAAATACTGTTTGTCGAAATGTTTTAAACGCCACTTAGGGTATTTACCTTTTTTAAAATGCAACAAAGCATAACCATATTGTTCACGGGTATATTTTTCTTTATAAAGTCTATTTGAATTATTTAATTGGTCTAGCTGTTCAGCAGGTAGTTGTAAATCAC
The DNA here is from genome assembly GCA_013138555.1 of Methyloprofundus sp. Lineage (GTDB taxonomy): Bacteria > Pseudomonadota > Gammaproteobacteria > Methylococcales > Methylomonadaceae > Methyloprofundus. The sequence goes on from WTCN01000199.1 coordinate 23,651, forward strand.
TCATTAATTGCCGCTGGTGCTTTTGAATGATTTTTAAAAGGTAATCGAGTGTAGCAGGGGCCAGTTTGGATAAATCAATTTTCTCCTCTAACTTAAAGCCAAAACGACTTGCTAGCAGTAGTATGTCCTTAAGGAAATGTAGGTTATCCTGCCCAGGTTCTTTTTGCATTAAAGAAAACTCATCCAGTATGATTAATGAGCCTGAATCTGTCAGGTAATCTAATGCTTGATTAAAAATAACCAAGGGGTCAATGTATTGTGCTGATTCTTGTAATAAAATGACATCAAAGCTATTAGGTTCAGCTGCAAAATTTTCAAAGCTTAGATCACTGATAGGGGCTTTATTATCCCATTGAGTTTGAATGTAATTGACCTGCTCAATATCAGGTGTGATGCCCTGAATCTGGTAGCCCATATCAGTGAGCAGTTTAAGTGTTGTGCCCAGACCAATGCCTACTTCCAGTATTCTGCAGGGTGGCGGGGGAAGTTGTTTCAAAATCAGCTCTGTAGAATGGCGCTGGGCATCCTGTATAGTCGTTGTATCATCCTTGAATAAACCGTAATGTAAATATTCAGCTTGTCCTTCTTCCAATAAGAGTGCCTGGGCATAAACATTTAATGGGAAGCTCATTTTTAAAAAAGGAGACTTATGTGTGTTATTTTGCATGTGAGGCCGATTGTGTTAAGAAAATTTTTTCATACTGTTGAGCTATTTCAATAATACCAGGCCAATTCTTAGCAAGAATATGACTTTTTTGAGCCATTTTTTTGATGTTTGCAGGAGAGGACAAGACATCATCCAGTGCTTTTTTTAAGGCCTCTTTTTCAGGTTCGATAAGTAAAGCGCATGTTCCCATAATTTCAGCAACCGCTCCAACACGAGTACAAATAATTGGTAAGCCAGCAACAGCGGCTTCAAGATTAGCCATTCCAAAAGATTCAGTCGCTGAGGTACTTACATACAGGTCAGATGCACTAAGATATAATCCAATATCATCGGTATGTGTGATTAAAGCTTTATTAGCAAGATTACATGTTTGTGAAAATTGCAACAAATAAGATGAATCGCCTTGACCTAAGATAACAACTTGTATTTTTGGATTTTGAATTAGTTCACTACAGGCACTAATAAAAATAGGAAATTGTTTTAGTTCAATAAGTTGCCCGACTGCAATAATATAAGTCAGATCATTTTTCCAGCCTAATATGGTACGAGCGGCTTTTTTATTAATAAGCTTGATATCAGGTTTCGCATGATAAACTGAATGCCAATTTTGTGATATATTTTTAAGCTTTAAATCTTGTTTAAGTTGCTGAAGGCCACTAAATGACGGTGAGATAAGCCAGTGAGATTGTAAAGAGGTCTTTTTTTCACAGAACTGTAAGAAATTCTTTAAGTGGGGAGATAGGGAAATTCCAGGTCGGTTTTGTACATAGGCACCAAAGCCATGTTCAGAAAATCCCCAAAAAACTTTTTTATTATTAAGTAAAAGAATAGAAAAAAAATGAAAACTGGTTGCAATAACTGGATCAGAGCAATGTACATGCGTATATTTGTCGCGCTTTGCAAGCCAAGCAGCTTTTGCTCCCATTTTAAAGCGTATCAAAGCATGCCCTAAGGTTGCGCGAAAGAGGGGGGGAGAACGACATAAGTTTAAAATAAACGTCTCAATTTTATATGGGGGATTTGTCTGATATAGATAATAGGTTGTATGGCCATTTTTCTGTAATTGACGCATTAAGGGTAAGGTGCTTTTTCCAATACCATAGCGTAAATCGGTTTCTAGTTCACAAGAAACGAATAATATTTTCATACGATAATCAATTTATCAGCTTAAGTTAAACAAGGTATCTATTTGTAATATATGGCTTTATGGGGTGGTCTAGCTTATCGTAAGGTATAGGGTGGTATTGACCTGAACTGGCTTTAAACTGCATGTTGGTACAATATGCAGTTTATACCTCATGAGCCGTTATCATTCCGCATTAATTTTCAAGCCAATGATGAGGGAGTTTGACAACGCCCTGCTCCATACCATCTTGAGACACTGTTAGCTTTGCAACCTGTAGAGCTGTGTCATAAATATGGATGGAATTTTCACAGCCCAAATAGACATCAACCCAATAATCACCACGAGCTAGGGGGATTTTATTAAAGACCACTTTTGCGATGCTTTTGCCCTTTTTATCACGATCTAAAGATATGTTGTCAAATTGACTACCCACCATTGTCACGCCACGACTATCAATTGTTGTAATTGCAATAGCAATATTAGGAATAGGTAAATTTACAGTCGATACAATCTCTACCTGAATCAATAAATCACTTTTTAAAGAGTGAATTGGAATAATTTTCCCAGAAATTTCTTCATTAGAAACAGTCACAGAGACTATTTTAGCAATGTTTTCAGGTAAATGGGGTGTTGTTAGTTGAATGGTGCTTTTATTTTGATTTAATAGGCTATTTTGATAGCTCATGGTAACGTTCTCAACTGCACCAATCATCTTTATTTCACCGTTCTCTAACCAAATGGCACGATTACAAATCGCTTCAACCTGATAGAGTGAGTGAGAGCAAAATAAAATGGTTTTGCCGCTGTTTTTTAAATCCATAATTCGGTCAAATGACTGCCGCGCAAAAGCGCCATCACCCACGGACAGAGCTTCATCGACCACAAGAATATCAGGATCAACATTAATGGCAACAGAAAAAGCCAGGCGAATATACATACCACTAGAATATGTCTTTACTGGCTGGTCGATAAAATCACTTATTCCTGAGAACTCAATAATATCATCAAAGCGTTCAATAATATCAGCATCACTTAAGCCCATAATCGATGCACTCATAAAGATATTCTCACGCCCACTAAATTCGGGATTAAAGCCTGCTCCCAATTCTAGTAAGGCAGCAATGCGCCCATTGACTGTAACTTCTCCTCGGCTAGGGGTTAATGTGCCACATATTAATTGTAACAGGCTAGATTTTCCTGCGCCATTACGTCCAATAATACCAATAACTTCTCCGGGAGTGATTTCGAAATTTATATTACGTAAGGCCCAGAATTCCTTAAAAAACTGACGCTTCCCGCGCCATAAAAATTGCTTAAGGCGGTCTTTAGGTTGTGCGTAGAGTTGGTAACATTTATCTAGGTGAGTAACCTTAATAGCTGGCTTATAAGACATCAGCAAACCCTTTGCGTGTTTTATTAAACCAGGCCCAACCCAGCCAAGTGGTGAAAATAGAAACAAGACTGTAATATCCCATATTAACCCAGTTAGGCTGTACTCCCCAGATTAGAACGGCGCGTACTTGCTCGACAATTAAAGTAATGGGGTTTAAAAATAAATAAGGCCTGATTGGTTCGGGAAGAGCGGACAAAGGGTAAAAAATAGGACTCATAAACAACAATGCAGTGAGAACCATGGTAATAATCTGACTAATATCACGAATAAAAACGCCTGTGGCAGCTAAAAACCAGGATATCCCCATAATAAGTAATAAAAAAGGGAGCACAATGACAGGAAGCCATAATGCGGCAAAGCTAAAATGATGGCCGTTCAGCGTTAAAAAAAACAGCAAAACCAGAAAACTAGTCATTGCATGAAATAAGGCCGAGCCTAAACTGACCCATGGAAGGATTTCCAAAGGAAAAATTACTTTTTTAACATAATTAACATTACTTAAAATCAAGCCAGGTGCACGTGCAATGCACTCCGAAAATAAATTATAGATAATTAAACCGGTGAATAATACCAAAGCAAACTCATACTGATTTGAATGCTCTTGCCCCCAGCGGGTTTTAAACACAAAGCTAAACACAAAAGTATAAATGACGAGCATTAAAATGGGAGTAACAAAAGACCATAATAATCCCAAAAAAGATCCACGATAACGTCCAATGATTTCACGCATAACCATGCGTAAGATTAGGCGGAAATTATCCTGGAGGCTAGAAATAAAGCTAAATGAGTGATTAGACATAAAAAATATTGAAATATTATGGTAACTTCTTGTTAATAGGGAGGGGGTGCTATGCGGGGGCTAAAAACTTACTTTCTGGTGATTTTGTAAGCTTTATATCAAGACCTTCGTCAATTTAAATTTTGGTTAAAAAAAACTCATTTTAGATTCATATAAATCAACCACTTGTAAGTTGAAGTTACACAAATAATGACTGCTTTTTCATTTTGGCGCAGGTATTGTTATATTGTACTGGTTTCTAGAGTAATAACCCCAATAACTGACAGCTTTATCCAGTTAATAAAGCGATATGACGCAAACAAGATATAGTGGCATAAAAATTGTGCATAACATCAGTTTATAACATAAAATTGCAGTAACTTCCCATTATTTACAGGAAAATACCTATAAAAATATCGTCATTTCCAAAATTCACCTAGTCAAGCTAGGTGCAGGCTTAATTGGGAGTCTAGGTATGATAAGAGATTCCTGCTAGCGGCATGCAGGAATAATGACGAACTGCTAAATATTATTAATACCCATTAATAATGAGACGTTACTAAATCTGTTCTTAAGTACTTGTGCATAATTATTTTAATATTTTTTATTTTTAAAGACTCGTGTAGGGTGAGTAGAGCATCTTTTTGCGAACCCTACCACTCTGGGGAGGATAGATGGGGGTATTACGTACCTAAAAAGCAGACGCTTCATTCTACCCATCCTACAAAAATGTTGAATGTGTTTACATAGCTGCTTACTTGATTATTGTTGTTTCAGTTTTTGGACATTCTCTAGGTTAGCTTTATAAACTGCAACAACTTTATCTACTCCAGATGGAGTCAATCCAGCATTATTTCCTGCCGCTGTATAAGTCGCATAAATGCCAGATGCAGACATCAGCGAGGCATTAACCATTTGTTGACTTTTGCCTTCATTTTTCATTTGATTTGCTAGTGCAATAAAGCGCTCGGATAATAAATTGTATTCACGCATTGATTTTTCTGTCATATTTCACACTTTTTGTATTGAAAATAGTTATTTTTCGGCATGCTTCATATAAAGTTAAAAGTCGTTTATACTTTTATCATCGTCATTCCTGCATGTCTTTAGCAGAAATCCAGTATGCACTGGGAGATTCCCGATAAAACAATTCGCGATGACGGTAATAATAAAATGTAAGCATCAACTGATCAATGAAATATGCCTGTTTTTCTTGGTAGCAATATCACTTAAGAATTTAAGCTACGACCTTAAGACGGGACAAAATTGAAAAAAGTCAAGGCTATAGATTCTCAGAAATTTAATTTCCAATATTCGGAAGCGGGATCTTTAGTCCTGCCTCCAAGTACTAAAATAATGATAGACATAAACTGACTGCTCAGAATGCATGGAAATTATTTACTGAAAGTCTATAGTCCGCTTATTTCTGCATCATATATTTTTGACTAAAACACAGAAATTACGCGAAGTTAACTGAACTATTATCACTGAAATAGCCAGCAAGGGCAAACAAACTGCGAGAAATCTTGGTGAAATCATTAACTGATCTAAATGTAATGTCCAGTGTCATACTCAGGAAATAAAATGGCGGGTAGCCCTTTAAAATAGTTAAGTACTTCTAGTTCAGTGGCTTATATGGTGACAATGGTGAGGAAGTGTTATGTGAAAATAATGCACTCCCTAGGTATTAATAACTTTAGAGTAGAGAGTTTTTCACTTTTGTCCACCCTGCGTAACTTATTTATTTTTTCCAGCAATCATCAGAGTCTCCCGTTCCGGTCTCTGTTTTGCTTATTCCTGAACCTGTCTTAACAATAGATAGCGTACCGCAGGTCGCATCAGTATAGCCTGGAGTGGCTTTGACTGTGTATGAGCTCGCATCAGGCGTGCCTACTATTGCAATGGTGTAATTTCCATCAGCGGAGGTCGTGCCAATATTAATATCAGAAAGGCTACTCGCATAGGTAACGTGATTTGCCCGATATTTCTCCTGTGCCAATTGCGTACTTAGTAACGAGGTTTTAGCATCGCCACGCTTGGCTCTAATAAGATATTCCTGGTAAGACGGGTAAGCGATGCTGCCCAAAATTCCGATCACAGCGACAACAAGCATGAGTTCAATCAGGGTAAAGCCCCTGCTATTATATGCTTTCTTCATAAGAAACCTTTGTAAAAAAAATGAAATAGTGTTAAAAGCATAGCATAATGTTAGTTAAGAAAGTGGCTATTAAATGAAAATGTAGAATGATTAACATTAATGCAGCTGTAAAAAGTGTATTGTCTACTCAAAGTAAGAAGTAGCCTAAATTAAATATTCTCCAAGAGATAATGATGATAAATACAAAACAAGTTGCCGGGTTTACTTTAATTGAGCTGATGCTAGTGGTAGCAATAGCAGGGCTTTTGGCCTCTGTTGCCGTGCCATCGTTTTCTAAGTTACTGGAGCGGAATAAACTTAAGGAAGCTGTAGAAGGCTTGAAGTCAGATATGATGTGGATGCGAACTGAAACAGTAAAAAGAAGCTGTAACCTTCGAGTGACTTTTGATAAAGATGCCTGGAGCTATACAATCTTTAGAGCCGCTGGAGAATGTGATTGCCCTTCAGGGGGAGGTGACTGCAATAATAAAGTTGTTACTGGTTCTCAGTATGCCGGGGTATCCATGAGTAGTGCAGCTTTTTCAGGAGGAACCTCAACTTTTTTTGATTTTAGAAGGGGAACGGCAGGGATAGCAGGCAATGCCCAGTTAGATACGAGTAATTATCATGTAAGAGTGCTTATTGCTCGCGTTGGGCGTGTACGCATTTGTAATGTCAGTGATGAGACTGGACTTGCAGGCTATGAAGAGTGCTAATTGGCAGAGAATAAATATGAAAAAACAAACGGGTTTTAGTTTAGTTGAGCTGATGATAGCAATGCTACTCGGTATTATTGTCGTGGGTGGCACAATTGCGATGTATGTTACTACTGTTCGGGGAGGGACGAATACGATAAATTCTGCCCGATTGAACTATGATCTGGACTCGGTGATGCAGATCATGGTCAACGATATTCGACGCGCTGGATATTGGGGCGGGGCAACGGTTAATTCACTTGCTGTAAATAACCCTTTTACTGTTTCTGGGACTAATGCAGGTATTCAAATAAGCAATAAGACCGGTGAAGAGGATAATTCATGTATTTTATATACCTATGATGAAGATGGTGACGGGACTTTAGAAACAGGGGAATATTTTGGATTTAGGCATAATGGTGATGGTATAGATATGCGTGTTGGGGGGGCATTTAGTGATTGTGATGGGGCAAGCTGGAATAATATTATTGATAGTGACAAGGTTGTTATTGAAGAGCTCAGTTTTACTGCTAATTACAAATGTTTGAATGTAACTCAGAATGATCCAGAGGATGGTGATTGCGCGGGACATATTGCAACAGGTGAAAAAGGGGTAGAAACTCGGCAAATAGATATACTACTGGAAGGTGAGGTTAAAGGCGATGATGAGGTTACAAAAAGCCTGACAGGCATAGTTAAAGTCAGGAATGAACGTATTTTCATTCAACCGTAATTTATTAAGAGGAAAGTCAAATGAGTCTATCTTTATTAAGCTGTTCTCCTGAAAAACAACGCGGTGCAGCAACTTTATTTGTCGCTGTTATTATGCTGGTCGCGATCACTTTAGTTGCTTTAGTGAGTAGTAAAACGGTGGTTAATGAAACCAAAATGGCAGCAAATAACTATCGAACGACCCAGGCAGTCGCTGCAGCTAACTATGCGATGGATCTCGGGGTTAATTATTTTGATACCGGTGGATTTGACCGGCTTAATGAGAAGGATAGCTCGGGAAACCTCGTTCTTGTTGCTGATGGTAATGCTGCTGTTTTAGGTAATGATAGTGTGACAGATTCAGTCATCGATATTGACAATGATGGTGATTATGACTCGGATGATGTCAATATGAATGCTTTGAGCCTGGTCTCGACCGATGGTAAGCAAACGCTGAGTGCAACATTATCATTTAATAATTCCGGGTGTGGCGCGGCAGGGCTCGACTTTAAAGGTGGGGAGATTACCGCCACTGGCTTTAGCGACGATGGCGAAGCAATGCGCATCATTACGCGCTGTGTAGGTCCTTTGGCGGTATTGCGTAACGATGGTCCTAAGCAGCCTCTTGTGGCTCAAGGGCAGGTTGCACTGACAGGGAATGCACGTATTATTAATCGTTTTACCAGTACCACTATCTGGTCGGGTGGGCAGGTGACGATTGGCAGCTCATCGGCAATGGAAACCTATATAAGATCGGAAGGCGTGACACTCGTAGATGAGGTGGATAGTAGTGGCAATCCAGTAGATGATAGTGATTCAACTACTTTAAATATATCTGATCCGACTGATATGGCAAGCTTATTATCGACTGATGACAGTGCTTATACACAACTGGTTTCTAATAGAAACCTGGGTAATGGCCTGGATATCATTGATGATGATAGTTCCTTAGATACTTTGATCGGCCTTGATTTTTTTAAAAACTTTTTTCATGCGGCTTCGCGTGGTGAGCTGAAATTGCAGGCAGGTAGCCAGGTTTATACTGATCTGGGTTCAGCTCTGAATACTGAGAACCCAGAAGTGATTACATCAGGCTTAGTCTGGATCGAAGGTGATCAACTCATGACTGGTGGGACAATAGGAAGTCTTGAAAAGCCTGCTATTGTTTATGTTCATGGTGATTTTCGAGGGACGGGGGGAGCCAAGATAATCGGTATATTGTATGTGGCAGGCACGTATACGGTTGCGGGAAGGATCACTATTGTGGGAGCGAATATAGTCGAAGGAACTGATTTTTCTGGTACTGACGAAGCGCCTGCCACTCCGCCAGTTGTGACAGGTCATGGCACACTGAGTTTAATCTACTGGGCGGGAATTACCGATTCCGGTACGAATAATGTCGAGGGGCAATCAGCAGTGATCGCAGGTTCGTGGCGCGATTGGTAGTAATACTATTTTTAGGGGCATTAAGATGAATTATTTGACAGTAAAAAAACAGCAGGGTGTCGGCTTAATGGAAATCTTGGTAACCACCGTTGTGGTTGCTGTAGGTTTATTAGCGGTTGCTTCCTTGCAGGGGGACTTTATCCTTAGCAGTGCGGATAGTAAGGCACGTGCAGAGGCTTTGGTATTAGCTGAAAGAAAAATAGAAAGTCTGCGTAATAATGTTGTTAGGGATGATGGTGATGGCGGAGGGTATGAGGCGATAGCGAATAGTGCCGATGTGGTGACCGAATCCCCTATTACAGGAGAGAATGCTGTTTTTACACGTAGCTGGGTGATTAATGAAGGCGGGACAGCCAAGCGCAAGAAAGTCTCGGTATTAGTGACATGGGATAGTGATGGTGGTGTTGATAGCGATGGTGACGGGAGTACTATTGATGATGATGAGCGGGTTAATGTCGTCACTGAAATGGCATTTGATGACCCGGCTAAAAGTGCACTTTACGCGGGACCTAATGGTGCCAGCGGGACAGCTGCTGTTCCTAGTCCAAGACAAAATGCTTCGGAAGATATTAATGCGGCTTCAGAGGATGTTATTGGGACGGATTTACAAATTACTGCCGTTGGTAGTGGTGATGGCACGGCAGGGACTGACCAGCAAGTTCAAGTTAATCCCGATGGCACTTTACTTACTTTGTCACAAGTTGCCTCCGGTTCTTTTTTCTATACTGCAGCACACAGTGATTATCCCGCAAAAATTGAAGCAGGGGTGATTGCTGTTTTTATATGTCATGATGCAGATGATGACCCGCAAACGGTTGATGTCTGTACGCATATTCAAAATCACTTTGGCGGTGTCGTTCACCGTGTAAAAGGAACGGTTTATTCAACGAGTTTGGAGACTTTATCCGATCGGCTAGTGGCCTGGACTTCTAGTGAGACACATGCGTGTTATAACGGAGCGGTGACTGAGGGATCAGGAAGTGATCGAATTGATGAAATGCCTTATGAGTGTATTTATGCAGGTAACTGTGATGCAACTGTAGCGGGAACCAGAACAGCCTCATCTGGCGGGCTTCCGCATGCTGTAGATGAAGGTTGTTTTGTAGATGCTGTAGTCTCTGATGAGCAAATTAATAATCGTGGGGTAGGCCCGGGAGGAGAGTACGGTGATATGGGCTTACTAGGGTTGGAGGATAGTGGCCCTCATGCGGAGCAGGTGTGTTTTTTAGAAAATACTGCGATAGCAGACAGTACTTTGCTGAATGCTAATTCCGGGGATGCTTTTAATGAAAATTATTTATATGCTGTGACCAAGCGTTTGTATGTTACGCGCAGGGTTAAGCGTAATGATAATAGTACTTCTGGTGATACGAGTGACGATTTCAATGATCATAAAAATGAAGGGATTAATCGCTCCTATACCAATCACAATTTTTTTATTGCTGATCGTAATTCGGGACCTAGAGTGAAGCTAGAGTGTCGAGAGCAAGCGATTGATACGCATGCAAAAGAATTGGCTCCCCGGGATATTTCCAGAATATTGAATGAAGGCACGGATAATGCTGTCTTCGATGAATTGGTTTACTTTGGTGGCGTGAGGAGTACTGATACTAACGGTAATGGTGTCATTGATGAAGACGATGAATACGTTGTTAGTTATGCGCATACACTTATTGGAGAAGTAACTGGAAGTGCGACAACAAAACTTAAGTTTTTTATTCCAGAAGTAGGTGCCTGTTATCTTGATAATAATCTTGAGGATGTAGGGACTGCAGCAACTGCGTATGCCTGTGTGATTGGCAGTAGTGCAACGAGTGCAAGTATTATTGGTTCAAGCAATGAGCATAAAGATGCTGATCCCTCTGTTTTTGCAGTTTGTAGCAGGGAGACGAATACCGATTCTGCTTGTCCTTGGTTGTCGAGCTTTACCGATACATATGATGATGGAGGGACGGGTAATACCAGCTGTACAACGCCTTGGGGAACAGAGATTGATGATGCGGCGACTGTTTCTGCCTATGCGCCTAGTGACTGTACTACTCTGGTGACGCGGACGTGTAATAGTGGAACATTGGCAGGAGGTTCGGGGGCTATTTACCCCGCGACTGATACCGGTGTTGTTGAATGTCAAGCTGCTGCAAGTGCCGGAGTTTCCTGCGCGTTGGGGAACTGGGGGAGGCTTGCCGATGGTGCTACGCAGGATGTGTATACTGCTGGTTCTGTGCTTTTTAGTAATATTTGCCCAGATCCGATTACCGTCTCGTGTAGCGATGGAACATTGACCTCTTCTAGCGATACAATCTTTCAGAATTGTACGGTAGATGCACCTGTTAATTGTACAACGGTATGGGGTGTGGATGTCACGGATGGTGGTAGTATTACAGGGTATGAGGATGAAGAGGTAATAAATCCTGAAGTCTGTGTCAGTGAATCGCAAGTCTGTACAACAGGGGTTTTATTACCTAATAACTACACATTTGGTGCATGCACTGCCGTTGATGCGGTTGTGAACTATTGTGACGTGCCTAATTATTATCGTTGGAAAAAGAGAGATATGCCAGCGACATGGAATAGCACAGGACCTGGATCTATTAGCAATAATATTGCTGGTAGAGGGGGGGCACGAGTTTCAGGGCAAACACCTAGTGCCGGGGAGAGTGTTGACTGTACTTCAGTTGTGACTGTCTTCTAGACCTGTAGGGTGGGCAACGCTTTTTTGC
>WTCN01000287.1 GCA_013138555.1 Methyloprofundus sp.
ACTTTTTATTATTCGTGGTTTGAATAAGGCTGAGTCATGAAAAATACACTATTATTTCTATTCTTTTGTTTGTCCGCGCTGCCCGTTTTTGCTGCGATGAATCATGGCGGTATGATTATGGATGAAAAGGGCATGATTATGAATCATACCCCGGATAAATTACCTAAAGACTGCAAGGCGGTTTCTGAGGATGTCAATATCACTATCCGTGGTGGGCATAAATTTGCCAAAGACTTTGCTGGCAAAATGTTCACTTATGATAAGCGTGACTGGCAAGTGCCGCCTTGTGCACGTGTCAATGTGACCTTTATCAATGAAGATGATGTTCGTCACCAATTTATGATTCATGGGCTGCCTGGATATATGTACCCTAAAGGGATGTTTACCATTGAGCTATACGGTAAAGGCCAGAAAACCGGCTCGTTTATCGTGCCTAGTCGTGACTATACCTATTATATCCATTGCGAAGTTTCGCAACATACTGAAAAAGGCATGAAAGGTCAGCTAAAAGTCGGTAAAGGAACAGGGGATCTGGATAGTATTTTAGGTTTGACAGCACCTTTAACACCCGATTTATATCCCATTAATAATACGCATTACACCTGGATTACTTTGATTTTCAGTATTATTATTGGGGCTGTATTGATAAGATTGCTGGCTAATTTCTTAGCGACAAGAGTTCTATAATGGCCTTAGAGATAATTTATGGATCGTACTAAAATTCAAACCATTTTACTCAGTCGTGTTGATAATCTGGGTGATGCAATACTGCTATTGCCTGCGGCAGGCATACTGAAAAAATATTACCCGGCTAGCAGGCTCCTGTTTCTAGGGCAGTCTTATCAGCGGGAGATTGTCGAGTCTTGTCGGCACTTTGATGCATTTCTTGATTGGGATGAAGTCAAAGATGAGTCATTAGCGCGACAGGCTGCGTTTCTTGCCGAGCAACAGATTGATGTGATCGTGCATGTCAAGCCTAGACGGGTTATCGCGAATGCTGCAAAAATGGCAAAGATCCCTCATCGTATTGGCTCATCAGACCGTATATTCCATTTTCTGACGTGTAATCACATACCGATACAGCGGCGCAAGCGTTCCAAGTTGCATGAGGCACAGATGAATATTCGTCTACTTGGTTCCCTGCTGAAAAGAGTAGACTACACCATGGAAGAGCTGGAGGCATTTCTTGGATTTGATCAGTTTGATCATTACCCCGAGTTAGCCGGGCGTTATCTTTCAAAAGAAAAATTTAACCTGATTCTCCACCCTTTGTCGCATGGACATGCTAAAGAATGGCCAGTGGAAAACTTCCTGGATCTTATCCGGCTCCTGCCAGCTGAGCGCTACAATATTATTGTCACGGGGACTGAGAAAGAAGGGGAGACACTTCGTGAGAGCTTGCTTGCGCATTGCCAGAATCGGGTTCATGATCTTACCGGACAATTGACGCTGGTCGAGTTTATGGGGCTGATCTCGCAAGCTGATGGTCTGGTAGCCGCAAGCACTGGGCCTTTGCATATTGCAGCGGCGATGAATATTCAAGTGCTGGGTTTATATGTGCAGCGCTGGCAGCTGCGTCCAGGCCGTTATGGCCCTATCGGTAAGCATGCCAGTGTTATGGTTTATGATGAAGATTGCCCGACATGCCTGGCAGATAAGAATTGTGACTGTATCAGGCTCATCACCCCAGAGCGTGTGGCTGATAAAATATCTGAGTGGTCAACTTAATTCTAGCCGCGCCCCATGCGATACTCTATTGGGACGCGGGTATTTATCTATTTTGGTAGGCTCTATTTATATTTTATTTTTTTATTTTATTCGGCCTGTTCCTGTAAGTAAAATTCCATAATGGTATTGGCGCGGATATTATTATTACGCATGCGCTGAGCAATCTGGTTAAGGAAATAATGTAAAACCTGATACCCTTTTTCAGGGTTGGTATTCATATAGGAAAGTAAGGCTGCCCCATCAATAACGGCAATTTCACAATCCGTTGCTGCTACTGCAGTGGCACTGCGTGTATTATTATCAAAAATAGCTAACTCGCCAAAAATTTCATTTGCAGAAAGTTTGGCGATGCCCTTGTCTTTCTGTTGTTCGTTTTCAAGTGTTAGTGATGCAAGAATATGTACTGCACCGCTTTTAATAAAAAAGATCTCCATCCCTTGAGTTCCTTCTAGTACAATATTGTCATCCTTATTAAATTTTTTTGTTTCCCACGGAACATTCGCTTTAGTATCCTTGTCTTCTAAAAACGATAATATTGAAAAAGTCATAAACACCCTCTATTTTTTAAAATTTAATTCTTTATAAATATTCAAGCAAGTTCTGTTAGGAGCTTAAGACATGAATTTATGGCTTATGCAGAACTGCCTTTAACACTTGATTATAGTCTATATACAAAATTATAAACCTTGCTAACGCTAATTTTTTAAATTAAAGTTTCTGAGGTCATTTTTAGCCTGGGTCTTAAAGCGTTGTGCTACCAAAAATAGTAAGTTTAGTTCGTTATAATTCCAGGAAGTCCGTCCGCGCTGAAAGGCAAATGCTGATTTATTTTCGTCTCTATAGATTCTCAGAAATTTACAAGCAATATTCGGAAGCGGGATATTTAGCCCCGCCTCCAGCCTGCGGGACTAAATATTTCACTTCCAAGTACTAAAATAATGATAGACATAAACTGACTGTTCAGAATGCATGGAAATTATTTACCTGAAAGCCTATAGTAGCGATTTTTTATGAACCCATAATTAATGGTGATGGTATTTTGGTACATGGAATACACTCTACAACATTATTGAGATTAAGTATTTGTTTACAAACATATAAAAGGATGAGTATAATTGAGAGATTAACACGCTTTCAGGAGTGAAAGCTGAATGAGAGAAGCATTGCATTGTGCAATGCTTTTTTACTTTAAATACCTGAGAAAAAACGAGTATGCCTGTAATTACCCTGCCTGATGGTTCTAAACGTGAGTTTGAAGACGCTGTGACAGTGATGGAAGTCGCGAAATCTATTGGCTCTGGCTTAGCAAAAGCAACTTTGGCAGGTCGGGTGGATGGTGAGCTTGTTGATGCAAGTTCGCTACTTGAGAATGATGCCGAATTGCAGATTATTACTGCAAAAGATGATGAAGGTATTGAAGTTATTCGCCATTCTACTGCGCATTTACTCGCTCAGGCGGTTAAAAAAATATTCCCTGATGCGCAGGTAACGATAGGACCGGTGATTGATAATGGATTCTATTATGACTTTTCCTATGAGCGCCCTTTTACACCTGAAGACATTAAGAAAATAGAAAAAGAAATGCAACGTTTAGTTTCCAGTAATCTGGAGATTACCCGCTCTGTTGTATCGCGTGATGAAGCCGTTAAGTTTTTTCGCGGTTTAGGCGAAGACTATAAAGCAGAAATTATTGAGTCGATTCCTTCCAATGAAGATTTATCGCTCTATACACAAGGCGACTTTACTGATCTTTGTCGTGGACCGCATGTGCCGAGCACCAGTAAGTTAAAAGCCTTTAAATTAATGAAGATTGCCGGTGCCTATTGGCGCGGTAACTCTGATAATGAAATGTTGCAACGTATCTACGGAACAGCATGGAATGATAAGAAAGAGCTGAAAGCTTATCTGCATCGCCTGGAAGAAGCTGAAAAGCGCGATCACCGTAAATTGGCTAAGAGTCTAAATTTCTTTCATATGCAGGAAGAGGCACCTGGGATGGTGTTCTGGCATGAGAAGGGTTGGACAATTTACCAGCAGGTAGAGCAATATATACGCGACAAATTACGTTCACATGGCTATGGTGAGGTAAGAACGCCACAGGTTGTGGATAAAAGTTTATGGGAAAAATCAGGACACTGGGATAAGTTTGGTGATATGATTTTTACCACGCACTCAGAGCATAAGGACTATGCGATTAAGCCGATGAACTGCCCATGTCATGTGCAGATTTATAATCAGGGTTTAAAAAGCTATAAAGATTTACCGTTACGGATGGCAGAATTTGGCTCTTGTCATCGTAATGAGCCATCAGGGACTTTGCATGGTTTAATGCGGGTGCGTAATTTTGTGCAAGATGATGCACATATCTTCTGTGCAGAAAATCAGATTCAAGATGAAGTCTCTAGCTTTATAGATTTATTATTTGAAGTCTATAAAGATTTTGGCTTTGAAGATGTGCTGATTAAACTATCGACACGCCCAGAAAAACGTGTTGGTTCTGATGAAGTATGGGATAAGGCCGAAAAAGCCTTGGAACTTGCTTTGGATAATAAAGGCCTAGACTGGGAACTGCAGCCGGGTGAAGGCGCTTTTTATGGGCCTAAAATTGAATTTTCATTAAAAGATTGTTTAGAACGTGTCTGGCAATGTGGTACGATTCAGGTTGACTTTTCTATGCCTGGGCGTTTAGATGCTAGCTATATTGCTGAAGATGGCTCCAAACAAGTGCCTGTGATGTTGCATCGAGCAATATTGGGATCTTTAGAGCGGTTTATTGGTATCCTGATAGAGCAACATGCTGGAACGATGCCGGTATGGCTGTCACCAGATCAGGTTGTGGTATTGAATATTGCTAGTCGACATGATGATTATGCACAGCAAGTGTACGATAAATTGCATAAACAGGGCTTTAGAGTAAAAATTGACTTGAGAAATGAGAAGATAGGCTTTAAAATTCGCGAGCACTCTATGCAAAGAGTCCCCTATCTTTTGATTATCGGTGATAAAGAGTTAGAAGAAAAAACTGTGACGGTACGTTCACAGAAAGGTGATGATTTGGGTAGCTTTTCAGTCGATGCTTTTGTAGAACGATTGAATGACGAAATTGAATACAGAAAGTAATTTAGTAACCGGAGGAAAAAAGTATCGCTTCTAAAAAAGACGCAACACGATTAAATGATGCAATTACTGCAAGACGTGTCAGACTAACAGGTTTGCCAGAAGGGCAGGGTGGCATCATGTCACTGATGGATGCGAAGCGTTTAGCTTCTGATGCCAATATGGATTTGGTGGAAGTGTCGCCAAATGCTGATCCTCCGGTGTGTAAAATTATGGACTATGGCAAGTTTTTATTCGACCAGAATAAGAAGATGGCCTTAGCCAAGAAGAAACAAAAGCAGATTCAGGTTAAAGAAATTAAGTTCAGACCTGG
>WTCN01000078.1 GCA_013138555.1 Methyloprofundus sp.
ATTCCTGAGCTTCAATAATCGCTTTCGAGCTTTCGGCGGCTTGTGCTTTTTCCGGAATCACCTGCTCATCCAGCTGTTTTAACTTTTCATCACCGGCAGAAATATAAAGGTCAAGGTTATGAAAATATTCCAGATTTGCATCGTACAGCCTGTCGAGCATGGTAATATCAGTCAATAGCGTGGTTTTATGAACATCCAGTTTGTCGGTGATGGTATCAATCTGTTTACGCACATCTTCATATTGCTGGAGAAATTTGGCAACGGGTTTTGCTTTACCCAGCAGTCTGGCAAAAAAACCAGGCTTCTTGTTAGGGTCTAAATCATCAACATCAAAACCACGTAAGGTGGAAACCATCTCATTTAAATCGCCTCCGGCAGCACCATCAATATCTTTGTTTCTGACACCTTCCAGCATTTTATCGGAAATAGTGGTCAACTCTTCCTGAGCTTTGCTGCCAAAATAAATAATGGATTTACTGTCATTAATATCTATTTCCGCCACTTTACTTTCAATCAGTGCCTTGTTATCAGCATCAGATTGTTCGTAAGTTAAAATATCCCTGCCTACCCCCGGTACAATCTCATTAAAAGCGGCACTACCTGGAATGGATTGCTGCTCCGTTGTCATTGCTGTCGTTGACTCGCTCATATTTACTTTCCTGTTATTGTTTGCTGTGAGAAATGGCGTTTAAATAACCCCTTCATGTTTTAACTGGGCCGCTAAAACTTCAATTTGTACATCGAGATCCAGAACATCATCTTCCAGTAATTTCTGTTTTTGTTCAATAAAAACAGACTCTATGGTTTGTAATACATTTTCGAAATTTTCAGCGAGTTGTTCGCTCTGGTGTTTTCTTTGCATATCCGCATAGCCCTCAGTGACTTTTAATGCACCATCAAGATAGATATTCAGGAATTTTCTTGACCTTCTGATATCGCCTGGATCTTCTTCAAGCATGACTACAATTTCCCTGGCATGATCGCAAATAATGTGGATACGCTGATTAAATAGTCGGTTATTAATGTCTTTGTTGGCTTGCTCAATGCCTGCAATTTGTTCCTCAGCTTCATCAATCGTTGCCGATATTTCCTCTGCCGTATAGCCATGAGAACCCGCAACCATTTTTTCCTGACGTGGGTCCAGCCCATATAATAAAACCATGCCTGCCATAGCACCCAGGCCAAAGGCGATAGAAACAAAAAAGGAATTTCCAGCACCTATAAAAGCGATTCCGGCAGTCGTTAATGCAACCATAAGCGCAGCGATTGTTTTTAAGGGCCACTTGGGTGCCCGGGTGATTTTTTTATCCTGATATTCAGCCTCAGCGGCAATGCCTTTGCGTAAAAGGCTGGCAGCTAATAAAAATGTAGCACAGCCACTGATATTAATAATAATGCGTAATAAATCACCATAGACAAATGACAGTATTGCGGCAGGAATCAGTGCCAGAGGTAAAACATAGAGTAATAGTCCCCGGCTGCTATGCAGCAAGCCTTTTGCATTTTTTTTCTGATACGGTTTGGGTTTTCTTAATTGCTCAGTATTATTCATAATAGCAGACTCTATTAGGGTTGCAACTCGCTTTAAGTCGCTAGGTTTAGTTATTTTAACATTACGAGTTTTAGAAATGATTTCTTTTGCGCCGTTCAGTTTACGCAGCTAAAGATTCATTGTCGAATGCTAGAATCGTTCTAATCAGCTGTTGATTCATTGCCGAAAGGAGTCACCCTATACAGTGATTGACATGTGGCAAGACTAACCGTTGTAATAAGTAATAATAGACCGATAATGGATCGTAAAGTTTTAGACATGGATTAGTATCCTGATATACAAAAATAAATGAACGTTATTATTCTAACATTTTAGTATTGAAATTAAATATTAGGCAACGGGCAATCTTGTCATTGCTCATAAATTGCTAAAGTAAGATACAATCCACAATGACTGATTAAGGGATTCCCCCCGATAGAGCAACACTTAAATTATAGAGTAATACACTGGTGAGTAAACTATTCAATATCCACAGCCCCTTTAGCCCCGCAGGCGATCAACCCACAGCAATTAAACAATTAATTGACGGTCTGGCAGACGGTGAAGTGCATCAAACCTTGCTAGGTGTCACAGGTTCAGGGAAAACCTTTACCATTGCCAATATGATTAATGAAATACAGCGCCCCGCGATGATCATGGCACCGAATAAAACCCTGGCGGCACAACTTTATGGGGAAATGAAAGAATTTTTTCCTGAAAACAGTGTTGAATATTTTGTCTCGTATTACGATTATTATCAGCCAGAAGCCTATGTACCCGCATCAGATACCTTTATTGATAAAGATGCGTCGCGCAATGAGCATATAGAGCAAATGCGCCTGTCTGCGACGAAAGCATTGCTGGAGCGTAAGGATACCATAGTCGTTGCAACGGTATCCGCCATATATGGCCTGGGTGAGCCGGAATCCTATTTTAAGATGGTCTTGCATGTCGTACGTGGTGATATATTGAAACAACGCGATATTTTACGTCGTTTAGCGAGTATGCAATATACCCGCAATGATATTGAATTACGTCGCGGAACCTATCGGGTACGTGGTGATGTGATTGATATATTTCCTGCTGAATCGGATGAAGCGGCATTACGCATAGAATTATTTGATGACGAAATAGAGCGCCTCTCTTTATTTGATCCTTTAACCGGTGAAATATTAAATCGAATTGCACGCTTTACTATTTACCCTAAAAGTCACTATGTCGCGCCGCGCGAAAGATTGCTGGAAGCGGTGGAAAAAATCAAAGTCGAATTGAAAGAGCGTTTAGAGCAATTAAGGTCATTGAATAAATTGGTAGAAGCGCAACGGCTGGAACAGCGTACCTTGTTTGATATTGAAATGATCTACGAAGTCGGTTATTGTTCGGGGATAGAAAATTATTCACGCTATTTATCGGGGCGAGATGATGGTGAATCACCGCCGACGATGTTTGATTATTTGCCAAAGAATGCAGTGGTCATTATTGATGAAAGTCATGTTACCGTGCCACAAATCGGCGCGATGTATAAAGGCGATCGATCGCGCAAAGAAACGTTGGTTGAATATGGCTTTAGGTTACCGTCGGCTTTAGATAACAGACCGATGCGTTTTGATGAGTTTGAAGGCCAGATAGGACAAAGAATTTATGTGTCTGCGACACCAGGCCCTTATGAGAAAGAACATTCAGGGCAGTTTGTTGAGCAAGTCGTTAGGCCAACCGGCTTGTTAGACCCTGAAATTGAGGTACGCCCTGCGACCACCCAGGTTGATGATTTATTATCTGAAATTAACCTGCGAGTTGAAAAACAGGAGCGTGTTTTAGTGACTACCTTAACCAAAAGAATGTCCGAAGATCTGACCGAATATCTGATGGAGCACGGGGTGCGAGTACGTTATTTACATTCGGATGTCGATACCGTGGAACGAGTGGAGATTATTCGTGATTTACGCCTGGGGAAATTTGATGTAGTGGTTGGCATTAACTTATTGAGAGAGGGGCTGGATATACCCGAAGTCTCTTTAGTGGCAATTTTGGATGCTGATAAAGAAGGTTTTTTACGTTCGGTTGTTTCTTTGATACAGACCATTGGTCGAGCAGCCAGAAATGCAAATGGTAAAGCTATTTTATATGCTGATAAAATGACCAAATCAATGGCACAGGCGATAGAAGAAACGCAGCGACGGCGTGAAAAGCAGCAAGAGTTCAACCTGCAACAAGGCATTACGCCGACAACAATTTTTAAATCAGTGACTGATATTTTAGGCTTGAGCATACCAGGTGCAGGACTGAATCAAACATCAAAAAGCAAGGTAGCAGAACAGCAGGCAAGTTATAAGTCATTGTCGGCAAAAGATAAAGAGAGAAAGCTAACACAGCTAGAAGAGCAAATGTATAAACATGCAAAAAATCTGGAATTTGAAGAGGCCGCAAAGGTTAGGGATGAGATAAAGCAATTACAGGCAGAAATGTTAATTTAAGGCTTGCAAAATCTAGCATCTCCAGTAAAATATGCGATTCTTAATTAGGTTAAGAGCTTTAGGCGTGTAGCTCAATGGTAGAGCACCATCATTACATGATGGAGACAGTAGTTCAATTCTATCTCGCGCCTACCAAAACCTGCACAGATTAAGAATCTTATAGATAGACTATAGGCGCGTAGCTCAGTTGGTTAGAGCACTACCTTGACATGGTAGGGGTCGGTGATTCGAATTCACTCGTGCCTACCATCTAAACTCCTGTTT
>WTCN01000069.1 GCA_013138555.1 Methyloprofundus sp.
AGGCGCGCAGGCCATCAATAAAGGGAAATAAGGGGGGGTTATCGGGCTTGAAAAGTTTTTTTAAGGGGGAGGGCATTAATCAATTTACTTTGTTTTTTTGATAACATTTAACAATGTTTGAACGCGTTGAGTATTGGGATTAACTAACTCGGTAAACAAGATAAGGCTTATTAGTTGGTGGGTCAGAAAAGGCGAAATTTTGCAAAATCGGAAATCTTATTAGTTATAAAGAAAAAATTATCATACGCTTTGTGGGCTGTGGACTGAAGTCCGCTCTACTTAGGACTCAGAATTTTATAATACCCGAAACTTCAAGCTACAAGATGCGCTTCGTGCCTCAGCACACCCTATGCTATATCAATAAAGCGTGTAGAAGTTATTTATCTGAGAATCTATATATTATTCTAGCATATGGTATTTTTCATCGAATAGCTGATCTTCAGCAGACTGATTAGCAATATACTGGCTAATTTCTTCAGTCGTAAAGCCATAGTCCTCAACAGCATACACATGATTACTTTTGTAGGATTTAGCCGCGGTACTATCCTTTATTAAACTGGTCTGGTACACATCACTCAGTGGCATTGAGAAATGTTGATAAATAGATTTAACGGTCGCTTCGGGCTCTGCAACCAGATTGTCGTATTGAATATCAACTGCATTTTCAGGCGCAAAATTGTAGCGATGGCTAATGATGCCCTGATAATTAGTACGCACCATTTCTATGACACTCATGCTTTCATATTTTCGTTGAAAACAGGCCGGTGAATGAAGAGACCAGGGCTTACTAAAGACACTTAGGGAAGATGCAATGGATTTAAGTATATCGCTGTGTATGTAGATAGTGCGCATATCGGGAAAAGCCTCCTGATATATCCCCAGCCTTCCTCCGGCCACCGCATTTTTTGCCAGAAATGTTTGTCCCCCAGATGCGTAGACATGGCGCTGGATAGATAAGCGAAAATTTCTGACCACTCTTTTTCGTGCCTTTTCAGGTAGCTTATCAATAGAGAAAATTTCAGGTACTTCATGCAGGTAGGGGAAAAAGAGAACAAGACCAGGCGCTAGAAAAGAGCTGACAAATAAAAATTCATCTTCTTCTGAATAACGCAGCCCAGCTTTGTGCAAACCATCCCAGCCTTTGAAAAAATGACAATCAATGGTATCTACTAATCGCCCTATAGGGCTACCGATGTTTTTATCAGCCCAGCTAATAGAGCAGACTAGCTTATAGATAGTAATCGAATTAAATAATGATTGCCATAAGGAGAAATAGGTAAACTGTTCGTCCTTTTCCAGCATCCTATGTAAAAATGTTGAACCACTGCGGGGATTACTAAGAATAAAAACAGGTTGTTTAACCTCTTGACGCCAAAAGCCAGGGAAAAGGATATAATCCAATGCCTGAAAAAAGCTTACAATTAGCCGAAGTAATAGGATGGCAGGAATAATAATCAAACCAACAATAATTACAAATTTTGGTCGAAAATAGCGTGGCGTGAACATGCGCGCCATTAATTTCAGAAAAATAGGCCAATAAAGAAAATACAAAGGGAGTCCTTTTTTATATTAGACCTATCACTAATAAAGGTGTCAGAGCTAATAAATAATGGGTGAAAAGGCAAAAAATCAAGTATCGTTTTTGACTTAGGAACGCGGATGAAATAACTTAACCAACTGTAGCTGTGGATTTATCCGCACAATGCGGCTAAAGCCGCAGCTACACACAGCATTGACTCGTTGCTGGTTTTATTTCGTGCATGTTCCTTAGGCGATAATAAATCTAATTGTGTCATACCTAAGCCCTTATTTCTATTTTTTGTAGAGATCATCCGAAATACCTCATATATTTAAGAGCTTATAAAACAAAAATATAACGGTAGGCTGTACTGCTTGCCCCACTGTCGTGAAACTCGGGTTTGAATAATTCCCTTTCTGAAATATAATGCATATCACTTTTTATCAGAGACATCTTCAGCGATATAATCATGCCAAGTTCAAAAATAATCTATACTCAAACTGACGAAGCACCTGCTTTAGCCACTTATTCATTTTTGCCCGTTGTTCAGGCCTACGCAAAGGCGGCAGGAGTCGTCGTTGAAACACGGGACATTTCTCTGGCAGGGCGTATCATAGCAAGTTTTCCTGATAAGCTGACAGCAGAGCAAAAGCAAAGTGATGCTCTGGCAGAACTGGGTGAACTAGCGAAAACAGCCGCGGCAAATATTATTAAATTACCTAATATCAGCGCCTCGATTCCACAGCTACATGCCGCTATCAAAGAGTTGCAGGCTTTAGGTTTTGATATTCCTGATTATCCGGAAGACCCAGATAATGATGTCGCACAAAATATTAAGGCGCGTTATGCCAAGGTTTTAGGTAGTGCGGTCAATCCGGTGTTACGTGAAGGAAACTCCGACCGACGCGTGGCTGCTCCGGTTAAGGAATATGCACAGAAACACCCGCATTCGATGGGAGCATGGACAGCAGATTCCAGGTCACATGTCGCTTCGATGAGCGATGGAGATTTTTTTTCCAGTGAACAATCTACGCTGATTGAAACGGCGGGGGATGTAAAAATCGAGTTACTCAGTGACGACGGTAAAACCCTTACACTTAAACAAAAAACGCCAGTACTGCAAGGTGAAGTCATTGATGCTGCAGTGATGAGTTGCCGTGCTTTAAGCACTTTCTTTGCAGAGTCTATCAAGGATGCAAAATCGCAAGGTGTATTACTCTCGTTACACCTGAAAGCCACGATGATGAAAGTGTCTGATCCTATTATCTTCGGCCATGCCGTCAATGTTTATTACCAGGATGTCTTTGCAAAACACGCGGTAACCTTCAAACAGCTGGGTGTAGATACGCGCAATGGTCTGGGGGATGTGTATGCAAAAATTGCCAGCCTGCCGGATGATCAGCGCCAACAGATAGAAGCCGATATTCAGGCGGTTTATAAGACACAGCCGGAACTGGCGATGGTGAATTCAGATAAAGGCATTACCAACCTGCATGTCCCCAGTGATATTATCGTGGATGCATCGATGCCTGCTGCACTACGCTCTTCCGGTCAGATGTGGGGAGTAGATGGTCAGTTGCATGATACCAAGGCAATGATTCCGGATCGCTGTTATGCCGGTATCTATCAAGAGGTGTTTGAGTTCTGTAAACAGCATGGTGCCTTTGATGTGACGACGATGGGTAATGTCAGCAATGTCGGTTTGATGGCGCAAAAAGCTGAGGAATACGGCTCGCATGATAAAACCTTTGAAATACCCGCTAATGGCTTAGTGCGTGTTATTGATGAGGCGGGTAATACCTTGTTGGAGCATAAGGTTGAGCAAGGCGATATCTGGCGTATGTGCCAGACTAAAGACCTGCCCATTCAGGACTGGGTTAAACTGGCTGTCAATCGTGCCAGACTAACCGGGCAGCCAGCGATATTCTGGCTGGACAAAAATCGTGCTCATGATGCTAATTTAATCGCCATCGTCGAACGTTATTTAAAAGCACATGACACCAACGGGCTTGAAATTAAGATCATGTCACCCGTCGCAGCTATTCGTTATACTTTGCAGCGTGTAAAGGCGGGTGAAAACACCATTTCCGTGACTGGCAATGTATTACGGGATTATTTAACGGATTTATTTCCTATCTTAGAGTTGGGCACTAGCGCAAAAATGTTATCCATTGTGCCTCTGCTGGCGGGTGGGGGATTATTTGAAACAGGGGCGGGTGGCTCTGCGCCCAAGCATGTACAGCAACTGCTGGAAGAAAACCATTTACGCTGGGATTCACTGGGTGAATTTCTAGCACTTGCCGTTTCTCTGGAAGACCTGGCATTAAAAACCCGGAACGAAAAAGCGCAAGTGCTGGCGACAGCCCTGGATACAGCCAATAGCCGTTTTTTAAATAACAATAAATCACCTTTACGCAGAGCGGGTGAGCTGGATACGCGTGGCAGTCATTTTTATCTTGCCATGTACTGGGCCCAGGCTTTATCTGAGCAAGACAAAGATAAAGAGTTACAGGCTAAATTTTCCCCCATTGCGCAGCAGTTAACGGATAATGAAAATGAAATTGTTAAACAATTGAATGCTGTACAAGGGGATGCTATTGATATTGGTGGGTACTACCGACCTAATAGAGCGTTGGCGGAAAAAGTGATGCGTCCAAGCCAGAGTTTTAATACGATTATTGAAAACCTTTGATGATATATAGACTCTCAGAAAAATAACTTCACGGATACCATCCCTCAAAGGGATGTTATCCGTTGTACAAATGGAATTTATTTAACTGAGAAACGATAGCCTGTTCATCGTAACCGTCAGGTTCACTTCATCATCACTTAAATACAGGATGCCATCTTGAATATTGCACTGTAATTGCATAGAGCGCTTAAGTAATGCGTCTACGCCGTCTGCACTGATATGCACAACTTGCAGATTGCTAAAGCGTTGACATTTTGTTTGCTGTTGCTGCCACCAGGCTTTTGCCTTGCGTTCATGATAGGTGTAGATAATAACCTGATCGGCACGCCCGCAGGCTTTGCGAATTCTTTTTTCATCGGGCTGCCCTAGATCAATCCATAGTTCAATGTCATCTGTGAGTGTCTTTTGCCAAAGCTCAGGCTCTTCGTCATCAGCTAAGCCTTTACTAAAGCGCAGTTGCTCACTGGCATTTGCCGCAAATGCAATAACACGTATCATAAAGCGGAAATCTGTTTCTGATGGGTGTTGGGCTAGGGTTAGATCATGGCTTTGATAATAATGTCGATCCATATCAGCAATATTAAGAGATATTTTATTGATCGTCGAGCTAATGGCCATAAGCATAGGTAAGTAGGGTTTATGTTGCTTATTATTGTACTTGAAAGCAAGGCAGGGGAGATATATTTTAATAGACTGCTCTCGTCCGCTCTTTTCCCTGATAAAATAACCGTTTTAATTTACTCTATTCAATAAATCCTGTTCCAGCTTTATCATGTCAGAAACTCAAGCTATTGTTTTACCCCAAATCCCTTATAAAATAAAACAACCCGTATTCTGGTCAGGGCTGACAGGCTGTGCAGATTCTTTGGCCATTGCAACGGCGATTAAAAATGAGCCCCGCCTGTTTGTGGTGCTAACGCCTGATACGCAGACTGCATTAAGGCTAGAGCATGAACTGGCTTTCTTTTTACAGGATGAATACCCTATCCTGCACTTTCCCGATTGGGAAGTATTGCCTTATGATGTATTTTCACCTCTGCCTGAGATTGTTTCCGAGCGTTTAAAAACCTTAGCTAAATTACCCGAGGTGACACGTGGCGCGTTAGTTTTATCAGTGCAGACTTTAATGCATCGCCTGGCACCCAGAGAACATATTTTAGCCAATAGTTTTTCTATAGAAATAGGCAGTACGTTTAATCTGGATTTAAACCGGCTCAAACTGGAAGCGGTAGGTTATCAATGTGTCTCACAGGTTGTACAGCATGCTGAGTTTGCGGTACGCGGGGCGATTGTTGATTTATTTCCCATGGGAAGCAAATACCCGTTTCGGATCGAGTTGTTTGATGAAGAAGTGGAGTCGATCAGAACCTTTGACCCTGAAACCCAACGTTCAATCGCCAAGGTTGATGTGATACAGCTTTTTCCGGCGCGAGAGTTTCCGTTTACTGATGAGGCGATCAAGCATTTTCGTCAGTCATTTCGTGAGGAATTTGCTGATAATTACCAGAATAACACTTTATATCAAGATGTTAGCAAGGGGATTACTCCTAGCGGAATAGAAGCCTATTTGCCTTTATTTGTCGAGAAAACAGAAACGCTATTTGATTATCTTCCGCCAACCACTGCTTTTGTACTCCCTGAAGTTTTAGAGCAGTCTGCACAACATTTTGTAGCAGAAATTGATGAGCGTTTTCAACAACGTAAATATGACCTTGAGCGTCCGTTGTTGGCTCCTGATCGTCTGTATTTACAGGCAGATGAATTTATTCAGCATATAGAGCAATTTCGGCGTATTTATTTAACGGCACAAAAAGTTGAGGGTGCATGGGATGCTGAAAGTGTTAGCTTGCCAGATGTCAGCATAGACCAGAGATTAAAAGAGCCTGCCAGCTGCTTAAAGGCATTTATTGCCAATAGTGAGAGCAGGGTGCTGTTTGTTGCTGAAACGGCAGGGCACAGAGAGGCTTTAATAGAGCAATTACGCAGCTTCAAAATAAGGGTTAAACAAGTAGAGCATTGGCAACAGTTTATACAGATTAAAGAGTCTCCTTGTATTGTAGTTGCGTCATTAGACCATAGTTTGTATCTGCAGCATGCGAGACTGGTGGTTATTACCGAAAGCCAGTTAAGCGGTGATAAAGTGCAGCAACGGCGTAGACGCAAGAAGTCTGCGGCACGTGAACTGGAAAAGATTGTTAATAATCTTAATGAGCTGACCGTGGGTTCACCGGTCGTGCATCAGGAACATGGTGTAGGTCGCTATTTAGGTTTACAGGTTTTAAAATTTGGTGATATTGATGCGGAATTTCTGACTCTGGAATATGCCAATGAAGACAAGCTCTATGTGCCCGTTGCGTCTTTAGAGGTTATCGGGCGATATACCGGTGTGAATCCTGATACCGCGCCATTGCATAGACTGGGTGGTGATCAATGGAGTAAAGCGAAGAAAAAAGCACTGGAAAAAATTCATGATGTGGCTGCCGAATTACTGGATATTCATGCCAAAAGGGCTTTGCATAAAGGTCATGCCTTTGTTTATGAAGAGCGTGAATATCTAGCCTTTGCTGATGCATTTCCTTTTGAAGAAACCCCTGATCAGCAAACAGCGATTGATACGATTCTTGAGGATATGACATCAGGTCAGCCTATGGATCGGGTAGTATGCGGGGATGTCGGTTTTGGTAAAACCGAAGTAGCGATGCGTGCCGCCTTTATCGCCGCACAAAGCAGCAAGCAAGTGGCAGTTTTAGTGCCGACGACCTTATTGGCGCAGCAACATTTTCAGAATTTCCGTGACCGCTTCGCCGACTGGCCTTTTCGCGTCGAGGTACTATCGCGATTTGTCACGCCTAAACAGCAAAAAGCCATTATCGCAGACCTGGCCGAAGGTAAAGTTGATATCGTGATTGGCACACATAAATTACTCTCTAAAGAGATAAAGTATCGTGAATTGGGTTTAGTCATTATTGATGAGGAGCAGCGTTTTGGTGTACGTCAGAAAGAACACTTTAAAGCGATACGCCAAGAGGTCGATTTATTAACCTTAACAGCAACACCCATACCGCGTACCTTGAATATGGCAATGGCAGGTTTGCGTGATGTCTCGATTATTGCCACCCCTCCGCCTAATCGGCATGTTATCAGAACCTTTATCTCAGAGTGGATTGATTCATTAGTTAAAGAAGCCTGTCAGCGGGAAATCAAGCGCGGTGGGCAGATGTATTTTCTGCATAATGATGTTAAATCGATGGATAAAATGGCGCGTGAATTAGAGAAATTAGTCCCTGAAGCGCGTGTTGAAATTGCCCACGGACAAATGGCAGAGCGCGAGCTGGAACGTATTATGCTGGATTTTTATCATCAGCGTTTCAATGTGTTACTGAGTACCACTATTATTGAAAGCGGTATTGATATCCCCACCGCGAATACCATTATCATTAACCGTGCCGATAAGCTTGGCCTGGCACAATTACACCAGCTACGTGGACGGGTAGGGCGCTCACATCATCGTGCCTATGCGTATTTAATTACGCCACCGAAAAAATTAATGAGCAAAGATGCTATCAAGCGTTTAGAAGCGGTGGAAACCTCGGGTGAGTTAGGTGCTGGTTTTATGCTATCCACACATGATATGGAAATACGGGGGGCGGGTGAACTATTAGGCGATGGCCAAAGTGGGCAAATTCAGGAAATAGGCTTTACTTTATACACTGAACTATTAAATCGTGCTGTTAAGTCCCTAAAGTCTGGTAAGCAACCCGAATTAAACGCGCCAATGCATGTGGGGACGGAAGTTGATTTACAGACTGCCGCATTGATCCCCGAAGATTATTTGCCTGATATTCATGCGCGTCTGGTGTTATATAAGCGTATTGCCAGTGCCGAAAGCAAAGAAGAGTTACGTGATCTACAAATAGAAATGATAGACCGCTTTGGTCTCTTGCCCGAGCAGGTAAAAGTATTATTTTCGGTGACTGAATTAAAACAGCAAGCAGATAAAATAGGTATCAGGAAAATTGATGTCTACAATGAAGGGGGGCGTTTGCTTTTTAATGCAGACCCTAAGCTAAATATGCAGCAGTTATTAATTTTAATACAGACCCAGGCACAGATTTATAAATTTGAAGGAGGCGATAAATTGCGTTTCACACAAAATTTTTCTACAACAGACGAAAAAATAGCCTTTATTAGCACATTACTGACACAATTAACGGACGATGATTTATGAGCTATCGATTAAAAATCCAGCTTAGCGTATTACTTTTTTGCTTTAATAGCTGGGCATATGCCGGGCAGCGATTATTTCAGGTAGAGCTGATTGTGTTTCAGCAACAAGCCCCTAGTTCCGAAATTTTTGAGCAAATAGACACAGAAATTTCTCCCGTAGCACGCTATGCACGTGTTAGCCGAGGAAGTAAGACGCTACAGAATGTTTACGATAGACTCAGAAGAGCGAGGGCTTATCAGCCCTTTTATTATCAATCCTGGCGAATCCCTGTAGGAAGTGGGAGTGTAAGCCTGCCCATTGATATTTCAGGTGTGGATACAGACTTGAACGGCTGGATAAAAGTTCAGCGCGGACATTTATTACATATCATAGCTGATTTTGAATTCAGCCCACCTGCCAGTGGGGCCGAGAGTTTGATTTATCGCTTAACAGAAAAAAGGCGGGTATTATTAAATGATGTACATTATCTAGATCATCCTGTGTTCGGTGCCGTGGTTAAAGTATCCCCCGTAGAATAGGAGAGCGTCATGAGAATTAAAGGTATTTTATGCTGTCTGGCGGTGTTAGTCAGTGGCTGTCAAAGTACAGTGGAAAGACCCGCAAATTTAACGGCTTGCCAGGGCGTAAGGCCGCAAGTTTGTACGATGATTTATAAGCCCGTCTGTGCAATGGAAAAGGAGGGGCAGTTTAGAACCTATGCAAGTGAATGTACAGCGTGTAGTCATGAAGAGGTGGTTGGGTATCAGCAGGGGGAGTGTGTTGAGGGTGAGTAAAGCGGATGTGAATTTAAAACATCTGAGCCTGTAGGAGGGGCTTTTAGCCGCGACTAATGAGAGAAGAGTTTCCAATAGAAGTGATTTTTTCAGGTTTTATTGTTGACATAAATTTTAAAATAAATTATAAATTGACATAGTTTTTTTGTTAGTTTGCCTTTTTAATATGGATAATATCAATATATGAGGCAAATTGACAAGATAAATGAGATAGTAGGTAAACTTGCCTGATTTTCAGGTCAATACCGTGGGAAAAATAAGGCAAAAGGTCGTGATATTAGTATCAAGGTAAATATGCCTGAATTGTCGGTTAGTACTGTGGAATATTGGGGTGTTTTTGCCTGCTAATAATATTGTTAGGTTTACTTGATAAAATACTGAAATACATTAAAGAATTGGATCATGTTTCATTCCAAGAATTATCCAGAGAAATAAAAGGTTTTAGTGGTGAGTTTCCAATGCCTCTACCAGATTATGAAAATATTATTATCTGGCATAGCCTGTCTCAGGAAGCTGGTAAAGCATTAATTGAACTTTTAATTGCTGAAGATATTTTTGTCCATCCATTTGATAGTAAGTTTGCAACTCTTGAAGGTGGAGAATTCCCTAGCTACCCAATAGCTGCCAGTTTAAAAAACTTCAAAACCACTCACTGGTTTCCTATGACGCTTTCTTGTAAGCCATAGCACGTAGGCTGGGTTAGCTTATTGAGCTCCGCGAAATAACGTAACCCAGCATTTTTGTCGTTGCCACTATGCCTCGTTCCCCCTTTATTTACTTTATATTGAAAGGATTTCAAGGGGTCAACCAGTTTGGTTGTTCTTTATGGCTCGTTTATCAAGAATAGTAATTCCTAATATCGAGAGTAACGCGGCTTTCAGTGCGTGGAGGGGATAGGAAAAGTCAAGAATTTCAAAATCAAGCTGGCTGACCCCTTGATTTGGAAAATATGCAGAAAAATACCAGGGATAAAATGAACCTGTGCATTTAATAGATATAGAGTTCAGTAAAGAGCAGTGCAGGGTACTTGTGGAAAATCAGAGGTGGTCAAGTAAATTTAATAAGCCCATATAATAAACAAGCTGATTTTTGTTGATTTTGGCTTGGCCATTAAGTTCTACTTCGGAAAATTTTTCACGGGTATGGCGCAATACTTTATCCAGATATCTGACCTCGGTTTCTAGTTCCAGAGCAATGGTCTTCATGCTTTTGCCTGCGCTTAAACCGCGTAATAAGCCTTTTTCTTTTGTGGTTAGTTTTTCTATTAATGGCTGTATGAAGGGGTTTACAAGGAATGACTTGGATAATACGGCACTATGAAAAAGCTGGGTACATAGTTGCAGTTGTTCAAGGTTGACGGCTTTAAGTTTGCCATACAGGCGGTCATTTTCACTACTGATAAAGCTCGCCCCAGCAATGCCTCGGTTATCAGACATGGTGGGAATAGTAATGCCATGCATGATCTGATAATCCTCACGTGCGGTCACAATGGTGCCTTGCTCTACTTTATTCATTTTTCCCTTGTGAATTTCTTCCCACCAGTCAAAAGGTGTTAGCTCACCTTTTTCAATTGCCTTTATTGCGGGGTCATGCTGGTAGAAGCAAGCGTCCATATAGTGGTCAAGATACTTAGGGCTATAGTTCTCAGAAACCAGATAAACCGGGGCATGAGGAAAGTTAGTATCTAGGGAGATGCGTGGAATAAAAGTATATAGCGCGCCTTCAAAGCCTAATTTAATAACATGCTGTTCAAATGCTGAAAATGCTTCATTAATATTTCGTGCTTGATAGAGTGCTTCTACAAACTGCCCAAGGTATGTGTGGTGGTTAGCTATAGCCAGAGACATCTTTAATTTTCCCCAGATAGTTGTTTAATAAGACGAATACTATAAATATAGCACTATTATTAAAAAATGTGGCTAGTATAGGGTTTATAGGAGAAAATCCAATGAGAAAAATGCTACGCTATTCTACTTGTTAATACTAAGGTCTATGAGGATGTATTTTTCTATTCGATTGAGCCTTCTGTTATATCAGACTGGCTTTCAAGAAATATAATAACTGACTTTGAGCTTAAATCATGCCAGGTTTTACTATCCTTTTGCCAGATGCGCCAGAAAAAACCTAAACCTAATGCAAGCCATGAGCAGCAGGCGATCAGATAGCGTATAAATGCCTGTTTCCAGCTTATATCTATTTGTTGCTCGTTAATCAGGCGTAATTTCCAGACACGTAGACCGAGTGTCTGGCCGCCATGTGTCCAGAACCAGCCATAAAATATAAAGCTGACAGACAGTAAATATAAAGGGAAGAAAAAAGTTGATTGTATTGCTTCGCCTTGATTGAACGGGAGTAGTATTGCCGTGGCAAAAAAGAATAAGGCAATGACTAATATCAGATCATAAAAAATGGCGGCAAGATAACGAAAAAAACCTGGTTTTGCAGGGGAACCAGGCTCTTGAGTTTGTTCAGTCAAATTAAATTTTAAATATAGCTAGCTTTTGACCTAGGAATAGGCAGTAAGCAATTAAAATAGCGAACATTCCCAATGAGAATATAAAAGGTGGCTTATGAAAAAGCAAGATAAAAAGGTCTGATATAGCAATACTTGCCATAAAAGGATTGTCTAGTAGAGCACTGAAAAATTTTTTAAGCATTGGTTACCCCCTCTGTCCTGAACTCACTTATCTTAAGGATTATAATTATAGAGTGAGTAAAAAGTTTATTCAAATATTATATAGCGATAGGTGATTCTACTATATAATTTATCTTAATTGTAAAAAAATCCGTAAATATTGGGAGTTTTTTATTTAGCAAGGTGCATGATATATTTTGACGGTCGTAGCGGGGCAGAGTGTAACTTCTTGAAAAACATGTGGTAAAACTTGCTGAATATATTGATAATAACTGAGGAGTTTACGCGTCGTTAAAGTTCTGCCGTATTAATTTAATACAGGAAAAATATCATGCTGGTTTTGCTCCAGTGCTTTGCATCGCTGCCATTAAGTTAAGGTGACAGGGTAGGGTGCGCTGATTGATGTGCCTCCTAACGCCATATTAATGTGGCGGTGATGCTTTGAGGGTCGTTCTGACCTGGTTTTAAGCAATGCGATTGAGGAGCCTGGTTTTGATGCTTATCATTATAAGAAAAGGAAGAGAGCCATTTTAAGTTTTTTTAAAAAAATAATAAATAAAGCGAAAAGTGAAGACGATGCAGTTCCACCCCTGGTTGCAGAGAAAAAAAAGGGGCTGGAACCGAGAATTTATACTCGTCCAGAGCATAATATATCGCGTGATCAAATTAGTAGCAATGCCTTAAAGGTTTTGTATCGCTTAAAAAATGAAGGCTATGAAGCTTATCTGGTCGGCGGCTGTGTCAGGGATTTATTACTGGGGCGTGAGCCAAAAGATTTTGATGTTGCAAC
>WTCN01000236.1 GCA_013138555.1 Methyloprofundus sp.
AAGCGAGGCGCTGTCTGTAGTGCCTTATCACTGACCAATGCTGATTTTTTAAATCATCATGTAGATTGGCAGGGCAAGGTTCTTGCACAAAGCTGTAGCGACCTATTACGTGATTTTTTTCGCGCCAGGCGAAACAAAAAAAGCTAGTAATAGGGAAGTTTCGGCATATCATCAATTTCAGCACAACACCCTAAAGCTCTACTCCCTTGATAAACTCAGGGGAGACCTTCAACTCTGCTTAGGTTTAATATTACAAACTCACCAATAAAGACGAAACAACCTCAAAATAACTATTCAGCAACCCCGACAAGGAGTCATAGTAAATCCCTTCCATCGCCTGCATAGGGCTATCGATTAAAAGCTCGATAATTTCACTCGCTTGAACCCTAATATCATCTAACACTTGAGCAGATACATTCTTTGATACCTCAAAGAAATGCATTAAACCTTGGTTTAATGCATTAAAGGCATCGGCGGTAACAAGCTCAGGATTATCCATAAAATACTGCACAGACATTTGCAACTGCGTACCATAATCTGTTGTAACACTGACCCAGTGCTGATAATCTGCTTTAACTGCAGGCATCACATCATTAATCGCATGAGCGTATATCTCATTACCCTTACCGGTTAGCTCTACTTGCCAGCGTGACGCAGTTTCACTAGGGTTGTTATAGAGCTCTAAGCCCATTTCGGCAACTCTGGAATGCAATTCATTCGCCGAGACGGCCATATTCTGAAACAACTCATTCACTTGAAGATTAAGTTGCTGATAAAGCTCTTTTGTAGGAGCGATTATTTTTTCTTCGTAATTCAGGCTAGGATTCTTCATGACAGATTAGCTTTAATTTTTTGGCTAAAAAGCGCATTCTATCTTTAAAGAAACAGGCTAGGGAATGTGACATATTGACGCGCGACAATATGCCGCCTGAGTTGGTACGAAACGTGCTTCATATATCTAGTTTGAGTTAAAAATAGTCCGTTTCTTAACTCCCATTAAGTTGCCCACAAACATAAGACTCACTACAGCACCTTTACCTTTCCACCACTTTAAATATTATTAAATATACTCCCGCATTAGCCTACCTAGACTTCTTTTTGGAGTATCAATTTAATACGATACAAACCAGCTCATCAGCCCCTAAGCCCGACACCACGACACACAGAACAATACACTCTCACACCGAAACCCACCTCCACCATCTCCAGGAATACCCTTTTATTTACACGTTCCAACACACTATATTGCTTATAAGTATTAGCAAACTTCTCATAATTAATTAAATACACGCCCATAAACAATACTGGAAAAAGCAAAAAACCTTAAAAATACACGCCCAACTAATAAACACTGTCTATTTTATAAACACCTATGGTGCCCAGCATTCTCTTTGAAAGAAAACATAACCACATGTATTCTATAAATAAAATCAAATAACAACACCTGGCACGCATATTGCTAAATAACTTGAGAGGCTGTCGTTAAGCTTGGGTTAGCACACACTTCAATACTGTATTTTAACCAAGCAAAAACCGCATAGTGATAACGACAGCTTCATTATCATTTTCTAAAATAAAAAACGAGGAAAAAACATGGCGATAAGTGCCGCAACAAAAGCTGCAACCGATGCTTTGGCTGTCAATCGTGCACCGACTAGCGTTAACGCGCAGGAAGTACACAGATGGTTACAAAGTTTTACCTGGGATTTTGATAAAAACCGTACTAAGTACCCCACTAAGTACAAAATGGCGAATGATACCAAGGAGCAGTTCAAGCTTATCGCCAAAGAATATGCACGTATGGAGTCTGTTAAGGATGAGCGTCAGTTCGGTAGTTTGCAAGATGTATTAACGCGTGTTGATGCGGGAAATAAAGTTCATCCGAAATGGAATGAAACCATGAAAATCATCTCTAACTTCTTGGAAGTTGGGGAATACAATGCGATTGCTGCGACAGGTATGTTGTGGGACTCAGCAACTTCGCCAGAGCAAAAAAATGGTTACTTGGCACAGACATTGGATGAAATTCGTCATACTAACCAGTGTGGTTATGTGAACTACTATTTCACCAAACATGGTCAGGATGCGGCCGGACATAATGATGCGCGGCGTACACGGACGATTGGCCCGTTATGGAAAGGCATGAAACGGGTATTCTCTGATGGGTTTATTTCAGGGGATGCGGTGGAATGTTCAATTAACTTACAATTGGTTGGGGAAGCCTGTTTTACCAACCCATTAATTGTTGCCGTGACCGAATGGGCAGCAGCGAATGGTGATGAAATCACACCGACGGTGTTCTTATCTATAGAAACGGATGAGCTGCGCCATATGGCAAACGGTTACCAAACAGTTGTCTCGATTGCAAACGATGAAGCCGCTTCGAAATACCTGAACACTGACCTTAACAATGCCTTCTGGACACAGCAAAAGTATTTTACACCAGTTTTAGGTATGGCGTTTGAATATGGAAGTCATTTTAAAGTAGAACCTTGGGTTAAAACATGGAATCGCTGGGTTTATGAAGACTGGGGTGGTATCTGGATTGGTCGTTTAGGAAAATACGGGG
Organism: Methyloprofundus sp.; assembly: GCA_013138555.1. GTDB lineage: Bacteria > Pseudomonadota > Gammaproteobacteria > Methylococcales > Methylomonadaceae > Methyloprofundus. The sequence continues at coordinate 2,570 of WTCN01000236.1, forward strand.
TGGAATCTCCGGCAAGTCTGCGTGATGCAAAAAAAGATGCTTACTGGGCACATCATGATTTATTCCTACTTGCCTATGCCTTATGGCCTACAGGCTTCTTCCGTTTGACATTACCAACAAAAGAAGAAATGGACTGGTTTGAAGAAAACTATCCAGGTTGGTATGACCATTATGGTGTGATTTATGAAGAGTGGCGTGCGCGCGGCTGTGAAGATCCAAACAGTGGTTTTATCCCTTTAATGTGGTTTATTGAAAACAACCACCCAATCTACATTGACCGTGTATCACAGGTGCCTTTCTGTCCTAGCCTATGTAAAGGTGCAAGTACTTTACGTGTGCATGAGTACAACGGCAAGAAAAATACCTTTAGTGATGACTGGGGCGAGCGCATGTGGCTATCTGAGCCAGAGCGTTATGAGTGTCAGAATATGTTTGAGCAATACGCAGGACGCGAATTATCAGAAGTTATTGCGGAATTACATGGCGTACGTAGCGATGGTAAAACCCTGATTGCGCAGCCACACACTGATAAAGACGGCAAAATGTGGACATTGGATGATATTAAAGCACTGAACTGTGTTTTCTCTGATCCTGTTGATGCACTGTAAGTCACTTTACTCTTAACCTATCAAGGAAACACAAATGGCAATACAAATAAAAACAGGTCAGCGCGGTTTAACCGACCCGGAACTGCAACAGGTCATTCAAGATGCAGTGCCTGATGAGCCGCTAGAAACCAACCGTAAAATGAATTACTTCGTTAAGCCGCGTGGACGTCGCTTATCAGAGTATGAAATTTTATGTTGTTATGCACAGCCGACACCTGACTGGATTCCAGGCGGTTTGGACTGGGGGGACTGGACGCAAAAATTTCATGGTGGCCGTCCATCCTGGGGAAATGAAACCACGGAAATGAAGTCTACGGACTGGCATAAGCATCGTGATCCTGCAAAACGCTGGCATGCACTTTATGTTAAGGACAAAGCTGAGGAATGGCGTTATACGCAACGTTTTCTAAAGCAATTCTCAGGCGATGGTCAGATTCGTACCATGGATCCTGTGTGGCGCGATGAGGTCTTAAATGATTATTTAGGCGCATTTTGTTTTAACGAATATGGCCTGTTTAACTCGCATTCTTCGGCTTCGCGTGATTGTTTGGGTGATACTTTACGCATGAGTATTGCAATGATCGGCTTGGATAAAGTTGATAATGCACAAATGATTCAGCTGGAAAGAACCTTTATTGCTAAATTAGTGCCAGGATTTCCTGAGTCAACTGATGAGCCTAAAAAGGAGTGGACTCAAGGTGCTATTTATAAAGGGGCAAGAGAGACCGTTGAAGATATTTGGCAAGCAACCTACGACTGGAATGAAATTCTATGGGCGGGTCATCAAGTCCATGATGCTATTTTTGGTCAGTTTGTTCGTCGTGAATTTTTCTTGCGTCTATCTTCTTACTATGGTGATAGTTTGACACCCTTTTTCATTAATCAAATGCAGTTGTATCATTCACAAACTAAAGGCATTACTGATGATATGTTCTTTTATTGTCTGGCCGATGATGCTGAGTTCGGTGATTATAACCGCCGTTTAATGCGGGCTTGGACAGATAAATGGTTGCCAAGAACCATTAATGCATTGAAAGATTTTATGGGTATTTTTGCGAAAATTCCTGAAATTGATCATGTGACCACACCTGATGCGATTGAAGCAGCATTGACGCGTGTGTTTGATGACTGGACAGAGGATTACGCAGATAAGATTGGTTATAAAGCGGATACAACTGCAATGGTTAAAACAGTCATGTCAGGTCTTAAATAAAGGAAATTAATAATGTCAAATAATGCAAATTCATATGGTGCAGGGATTATGGCGAAAACAGGCAAGGAATTTGCCGATGAGTATTTTGCCGAAGAAAACCAGGTTGTCCATGAAAGCAACGATGTGGTCTTAGTGCTTAAAAAATCTGATGAAATGAATATCATTGTGGATGAAATTTTATTAGGTGATCGTAAGGATGATAACCCTACCTTGGTGATTGAAGATCGCGCCGGTTACTGGTGGTTAAAAGCCACCGGTAAAATTGAGGTAGATTGTGAAGAAGCCGCGGAAATCTTAGGTAAAGAATTCAGTGTCTACGACTTTTTAGTGGATGTTTCATCGACAATTGGGCGCGCTTATACACTGGGTGAAACGTTTACCATTACCTCTGAATTAATGGGGCTTGACCGTAAACTGGAAAATTTGGACGCTGCATAGGAGAGAAATATGGCTAATTACAAAATACATGATAATCCAGTCCGTGATGAATGGCTGGCTAAAATCGGTGAATTGAGAACACTGAAAAAAGGTGCTGAATTTTTAACCGACTTTCGTGCCAGACACACCACGCCTTTGCGTGAAAACTATGATTTAGAACTTGATTGGGGATGGATTGAGTGCAAAATCGAAGAAAAAGTGGCTTTACTGAAACATGCAGAACTGAACGATGATCAGTTTCTGAACAACTGTGTGGGGGGGGCGAATGCGCAAGATGTTGCGGATGTAGCGGTTGCAAAAATGGATGCCTGTACTGATAAATATGAAGCGGAAAATCTGCATATCAATTTCAGGCGCGATTACAAGCCCCCGATAATGCCGACTAATGTGTTTATGGATGCAGACCGTTTGTTAGGCACAAAGCTTATGGAATTGCGCAATATTGATTATTACGCAATGCCGTTGGAAGAGTTACGCAAGGAGCGTGGTGTTAAGATTATTACGATTCAGTAGTCATCTAAATGGAAAAGGGCTTTGCCGTATGTACTACCCTTCTTCATGCGTGGGGGTAGTGCACTGGCAGACAGTAAAGGTAACACTAAGGAAGGCGTTGCCTTTACATTTTTAAACAACTAAACAGCTAGGAACAAAATGACAGAACTTAATCAAGAGTCAGCAGGCGAAACCCCTCGTCCTTGGGGTAATGAGGATTTAACCAAGCTATTTGATGATGAAAACTATACAGCGTATACCGAAGATTTAGAGTTTATGTGGCGTTGGACTATTTATCGGGAAAACCAATTAGTTCAGGAAGGCTGCTCATTAACAGAGGATTCATCACGACGCGCAGTCAATCATGTTCTGGCCTTTTTTAATGCAAAAAAGAACGGCCAAATTGCAGGAGCAGCATAATTTATGGCTAATCATCAAATAAAAGTCATTACCGAAGAAGGTGAGTCGGTATCATTTGATTGTGCGCCTGATGAAGATATTATCAGTGCTGCCATTCGGCAAAGTATTTTTCTTATGTCTTCCTGTCGTGAAGGTGGCTGCGCAACCTGTAAAGGGACTTGTACAGCGGGCGACTATGAGCATGGCAAGGTGAGTGCACAGGCACTTCCTCAGGAAGAGCAGGAAGAAGATATGGTGTTGCTTTGCCGTTGCTATCCAACAGAGGATATGGAAGTTGAAGTACCTTATACGTTTGATCGTATTGCCTATTCCGAAGAAGGTAAGGAGTTTTCTACCAAGATTGTTGAATTAGAAAATGTTTCCAGTAATGTTGTTAAGCTGTGTTTGAACCGTTCAGATGGCGAAAACCAGATCAAACTGGACTCAGGGCAATATTATGATCTGGAAATACCAGGTACGGAGATTACCCGTTCCTATTCACCTGCAAACATTGCCAATAACGAAGGTGAAATGGAGTTTCTGATTCGTGTTCTGGATGATGGCAAGTTTTCCAACTTTCTTAAAAACGGTGCTGCAGTCGGTCAATCAATTAAAGTCAAAGGCCCATCAGGCATTTTTGGCCTGGTCGCAGATGGTTTTACACCGCGTTACTTTGTCGCTGGCGGAACCGGGCTTGCGCCTGTCTTATCTATGGTCAGGTTTATGAAGGAGTGGGGTGAACCACAGCCATGTACCCTTTATTTTGGCTCCACTTATGAAGAAGAAGTTTTTTATATTGATGAGTTAAACAAACTTGCCGCTGAAATGGATAATTTAACGGTCAAGATCTGTGTCTGGAAGGCAAGCGATTCATGGGTAGGTGAAAAGGGAAGTGTTGTCGATATTTTAAAACAGGATCTACAGGCTGCCTCAGCCAAACCCGATTTATATTTATGCGGCCCGCCAGGCATGGTTGATGCTACCTATGCAGCCTGTGAAGAAGTGGGCATATCTAAAGAGAAAATCTATTTAGAAAAGTTTCTGCCGAGTATGTAAGGTTAAAAAAATGACTTGATAGCAAGCGGAGTAAAGTTCCGTCTGACTCGTTCCTGCGCTTTACGCCGCTTCCGAGTATTGATTGTTAATTTCTGAGAGTCTATAGAACTCAAGTGAACTGGTTTCAATTAAATAAGGGCATTGAAATATGAAACAGGCTGATTTAGATTTTGTCCTCGAAATGGTAAAGCAACTTGATGAAAGTATCCGTCAGTTAACACTGGATGAACAACGAATCAGTAAGAAAATAGCTAAAGAACGTATTGAGGAGTTACGGGAATACTGGTTACAGAACATGGATGCAGAAGAAGCGGAGGAGTTCAAGCTCACATTTGATCATTGGGACAGGATGTTAATCGTCAATTGGGCGCGTATGCAGCGGGCGCATGATACTCGCGCCAAAGCAGGACAGGCTATGATGAAACAGCATGATGTTTGATTTTGTATATCAAGGAGAATATCCGCTGTATTTTTACAACACTCAGCAAGAAATAATGTTGCCTAAGGTGATAATTTCACTCAGCTAAACAGGGTATAAATTTTAAAAAAAAGAGACTCAACTTGCTTTTATTGACAATCAAAAAGGAAAAAAATGCCAAAAAAGATAATTTATGATGCCGAAGCGCGTTTAAAATTTATGACAGGAATTAACAGAATAGCCAATTCTGTTAGCGTAACCTACGGTAGTGCAGGCCCTGCCGTCATGATTCAACATGTTGCCGACGGACTTACGCCAGTTTTTACACGCGATGGGGTGACTGTTGCCCGGTCAATTAGCTGTGAAGACCGTATTGAAGACCTTGGCGCAAGAATGCTAAGGGATGTAGCGGGCGCAGTTTCCAGACAGGTCGGCGATGGCACTACCACGGCAATCGTATTGGCACAGGCAATTGCTCAGGAAAGCATGAAGCGTATTAACGCAGGATTTCATCCCTTGCAATTAAAGCAGGGGATGGATATTGCATTAGCACTTGTAGAAAAGCGAATCCATGAAACTGCACTGACTGATGTAAGCAGTGCCTGGATTGAAAAAATTGCGGCCATTGCCACTAAGGATGAGCCGGGAGTAGGTGCTTTATTAGCAGAGGCCTTTGAGAAACTTGGCCTACAGGGGCAGTTAACATTCCAGCTTGGTAATGGCCGGGAAGATGTGCTTGAAGTCGTTGATGGTATTCAATATGAGCAAGGCTATATTTCCCCTTACTTTGTTACCGATAAAGATCGCTCTGAAGCCATTTTAGATAACCCCTATATCTTGATGTATGACCGGGAAATTAATGACTTAATGGATTTGATTCCGATTCTTGAAGAAGTGAATGCACAGGGACGGTCATTGCTTATTATTGCAGAAGATGTGATTGATAAGGCATTGACAGGGCTATTGCTTAATAATGTACGTGGTATTTTTAAGGTTGCTGCCGTTAAACCACCTGGTTTTGGTGATAAAAGAGCGGCACGTTTTAAAGATTTAGCCCTTATGACGGGTGGAGAAGCGATACTCGACGACATCATGTCGACGAAGCTTGAGCATGTGAGCCTGGAGCAACTGGGGCAGGCACAGCGAGTGGTTATTAACGAAGAATCCATCACTATTATTGGGGCAAAAGGCGATCAGGAAGCGGTTCAGCAAACGATTAAGCAACTAAGGCTTGAAGCGGAAATTATTCTGCAAAGAAAACCCGGAGATGGCTCCCCGTCTGGCAATAAGAGCGACTTTGAAGAGCTTGAAGAACGTTTGTCTCTTTTAGCGGGTAAAACAGGTGTTTTTGAGGTTGGTGGTAGCACCGATGTGGAGATTAAAGAACGTATGGTACGTATTGAAAATGCCTATATGTCGGCTAGGGCTGCACTAGAGGAAGGTGTCTTGCCAGGAGCCGGAGTCGGCTTATTCAATATGATGACAGCTCTCGATGAGCTGATTATTACCAATACCGAGCAACAACAGGGCATTGAGATTATTAAACAGGCACTGCAACGTCCTCTACAACTGATCAGCAGCAATGCTGGCTTAAATAATGAAGAAGTGACTGCACGTATCAGTGCGAGTGAAAACCATCATTTCGCTATTAATACACAAACCAAACAATACGGTGATTTTTTAGATATTGGTGTCATTGATGCCGCTAAAGTTGTGCGCTTAGCTTTACGCAATGCGACTAGTGTAGTAGGCACCTTATTAACCACACATGTCGCTATTATGCATGTCCCTGACCTTTCTATTATGGCGGGTTACTCACCTGAGTGGGCGGCTGCCACGCGTGAAGACCCTCGTGCGCCATAGAACTAACCCAACATTTTTGGGTATATAGGTCGGTTAATTAAATTGTTGGGTTGCCAAAAAGGCAGCAGCCCAACCTTGTATATTTATCCTATCTTAAGTTCGTAGCCTAAAGCGCAAACTTTTATTTCCCAGCGCTAGAAGCAAGCCTTTGTTCCTAGCTTAAGACAGGGATTATAAAAACTTCCTTATGTAACAAGTCATTCCGACAGGTTACTACCTTCAGCTCAGCCTCTGGGCTACCTTGTTCCAGGATGGAATAAAGGCAGTGCGACACTATGTCGCATTGCCTCTTTTTTAAATTCTGGTATCTTGTTTGTTTCGTCCCTAAGCTTTTGTTTTTATGGTAAAAAACAAGGCTTATGGTTTTGTGTCGATACAATTATTGCACAGAAGCATTCAACCGGCTAAATATGGATATTGCATTTAAAATTCCGCATCAAGTAAATATTGTTCAAGAAACATTTCTCTTACGTCAATCCTTTGAATTTGAAATGTTCCGTCCCATTCAGGCATGGCAATGGATGGTTCAGGCGCGCTCAGTCCCTGAGCAGAGTGACTGGGTTCGCCCCGATGTTTCTGATGCCTGGAGACGCTGCCTTGAAGAATATCAGTTACCCTTAGGCAACTATGCTAACTGGGATAAACATTTGCAGCAACGAACAGGCAATGATGAAAATAATAAATCAGAGCGTGTCGCCCAGCAGATAAAGCACTTAAGCCATCACTTTCAGGTTTTTCTTAAAGAAGCCGGGGTTATGATGGTTGTCGTGGCACCCAATAGCAGCCTATTATATGTCGCAGGTGAAAAACACTTTCCACGCGCATTTCAGCTGCCCACACAAATAAAGCAGACTAACTGGCATGAATCAGTCTTGGGAAACAGTGGTATAGGAACCGCTCTGAAATTGAAAAAACCTGTCGCTTTTCAGGGGATGGAACATTATTTAAGTATCTTACACCCCTATACGACCGCTGGTTACCCATTACTGGATGAATCAGGTGAATTACTTGCCGTGATTGGGCTGGTCAGTGACCATCAAGAGCAAATGACCTCTCTTTTTGCGTTTTTACATTTGATTTGTGTACTGGTAAATACCAACCTGCCTATCGCACAGAACCCGGCTGCACAAGTACGTGTACTAGAAAAAATCACCTTTCAAGCGGCAAAAAAAACGGATGAAACTGAATTTTCATCGTCCGTTACCGAAGAACTAACCGCTTATGTTAATAAGGCGGTCAAATTACAAAAACATAAAATTCCCATTTTGATTACCGGAGAATCGGGTGTCGGTAAAGATCATTTTGTCAATTTAATGAAAAATGCAGGGCCCAGAAAAGATCAGCCACTGATTGCGATTAACTGTGCCTCTATTCCTCGTGATCTTATCGAAAGTGAATTATTCGGCTATGAAGAAGGGAGTTTTACTGGCGCAAGAAGTGGCGGTAAACCGGGCAAATTTAGCCTGGCTCATCAAGGCATTTTATTTCTGGATGAAATCGGGGATATGAGTATCGATTTACAGTCTACCTTACTGCGTGTACTGGAAACTTCCGAATTTACCCCGGTTGGTGGCATCCGGCCAATCCATGTCGATGTGCAGATTGTAGCGGCAACCAATGTTCAGCTCTCCGAAGCGGTCAAGGCAGGACGTTTTCGCCAGGATCTTTATTATCGTTTAAATGGTGCGCAGATTCATTTACCCCCTTTGCGTGAACGAGGTGACAAACAACAGATTATTCAGCACCTGCTACAACGAGAAATTAAAAATATTGTGGGTGATAACGCGCTATCAATTGATCCAGAAGTCATTAAGCTACTTAATCAACACCCCTGGCCTGGAAATATAAGGCAGTTTATCAATGTTGTCAGGGCAACACTTTATACCGCAGGTGAAAGCAATATTACTCTGCACGACTTACCCATGGATTTTATGCAAGAGTGGCGACATTCCAATACTTCATCAGGCACGCAGCCTTCAGGCGTTACACACATGGCTAACGCCAGTAGTATGAGTCTGGCCGACTGGGAAAAACACGGCATTCAAACGGCTTTACATGAATGTCAGGGTAATATTTCTCTAACCGCCAAAAAGCTAGGCATTACCCGTACAACATTGTATAAAAAAATCGAACGTTTTGGGTTAAGTAAAATGGGAGAAAATACGGTATTAGCCTGAGCTCTATTTTATATGTAGGTTCTCAGCTAAGTAATTTTTTTATGCCTGATTGATAGGTATAGGATGTGCTGAGGCACGAGGCGCAGCAATCGCACAAGATGCGCTTCGTGCCTCAGCACATCCTATATAGGTTTATAAGGATTTAAAGTAGAAATTACCAAAAGTCTGTCTAAATCCCATATTGCTGTTGATAATCTCTAATCGCTGCAATATTTTCAGTATAGGCAGCATCTGCTTCAATAAATTCAATAATATGCTCCAGTGCAATAATGGATACCACGGGCATAGAAAAACGCTGGCTCACTTCCTGTATCGCAGAAATATCATGCTCGCCTTTTTCCTGTCTATCCAACGCAATCAAAACACCTGCGGGCGTAGCACCCGCATCATTAATAATCACCACCGATTCGCGTACAGAAGTGCCAGCGGTAATCACATCATCCAGAATGAGCACATTCCCTTTTAAGGGAGCGCCAACCAGGTTGCCGCCTTCACCATGATCTTTCGCTTCTTTGCGGTTAAAGGCAAAAGGAATATCACTGTCCTGCATTTGTGCATAAGCGATAGAGGCCGCACTCACTAAAGGGATGCCTTTGTAAGCAGGACCATATAAAATATCGACCTTTAATTGTGAATGAATCAGTGCCTGAGCATAAAATTGCCCTAGTCTGGCTAATTGAGCACCGCTATTAAACAGCCCAGTGTTAAAAAAATAAGGGCTGGTACGCCCTGACTTTAAATGAAATTCACCAAATTTTAAGACTCCGCAATCTAAGGAGTATTGAATAAATTGTTTTTGATAATCAAGCATCTATTATATCCGTGCTAAGAAAGTTTTCTAAAATACTGTCCAGAAAATACCAGCCTTTTTCTGAACAAACATAGTGTTGCTGGCGTTCAATTAATAAGCCTTGCTGTATACACTCTGCTAAAGCAGGTTGTAAAGACTGTAACGATAGCCCCGTTCTTTGGGTGTAGCTCTCCAGGCTAAAGCCTTTTTTTAAGCGTAAGTGATTCATAACAAATTCTAAGGCCAGATCACTCTCTTTAATGGTCTGAACCAGTCTATCATGGTTAAGTTGCTCAAAATAAAGCTCTGGCTTTTTAGGCTTCATGGTGCGCACAATATTATCAGGCAAGCCTAGGGTAATTTTGCCATGCGCTCCCGCGCCGATCCCCAAGTAATCTCCGAAGGACCAGTAATTTATATTATGTTTGCATTGCTTGCCAGCCTGAGCATAGGCAGAGATTTCATATTGCTGATAGCCCTGTTCAGCTAATAATTTTTGACAGGCTAATTGTGCATCAAAAATTGACTCATCACTGGGTAATACCGGTGGATATTTATGAAAATAAGTATTCGGCTCCAGCGTTAGCTGATAAAAGGAAATATGACTGGGCTGAAGCGCTATGGCTTGCTGTACATCACGCAAGCTATCCTGTTCATCACTGTCAGGTAAACCAAACATTAAATCCAGATTAAAATTATCGAAACCTGCCTGCCTGGCACCTGCAACGGCACGGATAGCTTCCTGAGCTGAATGTACACGACCTAAGCGTTTTAAGTGTTGATCGTTAAAACTTTGTATACCGATCGATAAACGATTAATGCCTATCGCCTTATAGTCAGCAAATTTTTCACTTTCAAAAGTACCAGGATTAGCTTCCAGTGTAATCTCAATATCAGCGGCAAAAGCAATCATACTTTCTATGCCCGTCAATAAACGTTGTATCTGCTGAGCTGAAAATAAACTCGGAGTCCCCCCACCCATAAAAATACTTTGTAGTGGCCGGGTTTCCTGAAATTGCGCCAGGTCTTTTGCCAGATCCTTAAGCAAGGTATCAATATAGTCACTTTCAGGCAGTGAGTCTTTAACGGCATGAGAATTAAAATCACAATAAGGGCATTTCTGTATACACCAGGGGAAATGTATATACAAACTAAGAGGAGGCGGTAAAAGAGCGTTCTGCATAAAAAATAAAGGAGAGATAATAGATACGACGCTTATATTATCTCATTTTGTGTGGCAAGCTATCTTGCAAAGAAGCTTGCTACAATAGTAAAGACTGTTGATTATACTCATTATCTTCAAACTAAGTGCAATAAATAAGCATAAAGGCCACAGCGTTTAATAAAAAAGCTGTGGCCCCGGTGAAAACATGCGCTTATTTAGATTGACTTCGCATAGTTACGGTTGCGCGAAGTGTATCAACTAGCCGATATAAAACTGACGCATCATCCCTAAATCTTCATGCTCCAGATTATGACAATGATATAAAAACAAGCCTTTATAATCTTCAAAAGGTTTGGCAATAATAATCTCTTCACCCGGCATCACTAAAACAGTATCTTTCCAACCGGAATCAATAAAGCCCTTGCTCACTGTTTTATACTCCTCCTGACGCATGCCTTCTATTTCTCTGGATAAAACCTGAAACTGCTGACCATGCAGATGAATCGGGTGAGCCATAGACATCATCATTCCCCCACCCATGCCTCCGCCCATCATTCCCATACCGCCGCCTTGCATATCCATTTCTTGGCCTTTCTCCATTTTCATTGGGCCATGATCATGAAAGATTTTAATTTTCTTGATAGAGCCCAGTTCTACGCGCTCAAAATCGAGCACTCTATTCATTGAAAACGACTTGCCGTTTAATTGGGGACGCATCGGCTTCATAGAGATACCAATAGGAATGGGCTTGCTGCTATTATCAACATCACGCTCAGTCAAGCGTCTAAAGGGAGCCAGTTTTTTAGGCAGTGCAGGTGAATCACTGACTTTTTCAGTTACCCTGAAAGAGGCTATGGGGAACTTATCGCCCTGCCCTAAACCGTCATTGCCCATCATTCCCATGCCCATGCCGCCCATGCCCATACCACCACGCCTTCCTCCGCCCATTTCCATCGCGACAGATTTTTTACCTAAGCGCTTTTTTTCCACCATAGGTGGCATAGCACCTTCATAAGGCAAGCTATACATGACCAGTTTAGTGCCAACAGAACGGTCACTAAAA
>WTCN01000177.1 GCA_013138555.1 Methyloprofundus sp.
ATAGCTATGATTATTGTCACAGGCGGCGCTGGATTTATCGGCAGCAATATTGTTAAAACCCTCAATCAACAAGGACGTACTGATATTATTATTGTCGATGATTTAAGCGATGGTACAAAGTTCCGCAATATCGTTGATTGTGATATCGCCGATTATTGGGATAAAGACGACTTTCTCAATAGAGTGCAAACACAAACAGACTTACCTTCCAATATAGAGGTTATTTTTCACGAAGGTGCCTGCTCCTCGACAACAGAGTGGGATGGTAAGTTTATGATGCAGAATAATTATGAGTTTTCTAAAACTTTATTACATTATTGCCTGGATCATTCTATTGCGTTTATTTATGCCTCCTCTGCCGCTACGTATGGTGACACTAAACAGTTTACTGAAAGTCGTGAGTATGAAGGTCCGTTAAATGTCTATGGCTATTCAAAATGGCAGTTTGATCAATATATTCGTCACCTGAACTTAGACAATGCAAGCCAGGTTGTTGGCTTACGCTACTTTAATGTCTATGGCCCGAGAGAGCAGCATAAAGGCAGTATGGCCAGTGTTGCCTTTCATTTACACAATCAACTTTTAAAAGGTGAAAACCCTAAACTATTTGAAGGTTGTGATGGTTATGATAACGGTGGGCAATTACGTGATTTTATTTACATCGCTGATATTGTTGCCGTTAATCTCTGGTTATTTGCACACCCTGAAGTCAATGGTATTTTTAATGTCGGTACCGGTAAAGCACAATCATTTAAAGATGTCGCGAATGCCGTGATTAATTTCCATCAACAAGGTCAGATTGAATATATCCCTTTTCCTGAGCATCTAAAAGGCAGTTATCAAAGTTATACCCAGGCGGATATGACTAAATTACGAGCTGCTGGCTATGATGCACCTTTCAAGACGGTGCAGGAAGGTGTTAGCTTGTATTTGGAATGGCTATCTAACGATAAATAGCCATCTCCTGATTTTTCCACGCTCTGCATAATGCAAAACGTAGTAGGGGCAACCCTTTGTGGTTGCCCTTATTAAACAGTTTCTAAGTTTAATTCTCCCGCATACAACGCGTACCCGAATTAACCGCGCTATCGACTATCTTACCCGGTTCCATATTATTTTCAGTCTGCACAAAACCATCACTCGTCGCCATAAATTGACAGTTTGGGTTACGGTAATTCAATTGCACATCCAGTCTATCCGCATTAACAATCATATCAGCCATCTCGTCACTTGTCGGTGCACGCCAATCACTATATCCGGCAAATTCAAGAGTTTCACAATAGCTCACTGCATCCATTGACGCTGTCATTGCCGCATCGGCATTAATATTACAGGCATGTGAACCATTAACCCATGAGCGCTTATTAATGCTGTCAACTAGCATTTCATCAACACCGACAGTTTCCGATTTAAAACGCGGACTAGCGGGGCCAACACCCGTTACAGAAAATGAACTGCCGGCAAAATCTAACTGTAATTGCACATCTTCATACAGCGTATCACCGACAATAACACGAGGCATGGTTAATACATCACCGGTAAAATCGGGATCAGTTTCTGCATAAAGAGCATTTGCAGATAAGGCGAGAGAGACAACGACACAGCTATGAATGATTTTTTTTAACATGAGTTATTCCTTAATAATGAAGCGGATGAGCTTATTGAAAGAGCAGGGGTATCTAATCAGTTGTACAGGTTTTAAAACCGAATGGAAGATAGGCGGGACACCAGCGAATAAATCCGGTTAACAGCGGAACAATACCTATTGCCCCTAACCAGTTTTGTGCATAAACTCCCCATGCAATCACAGCAAGCCCCACTATAATTCTTATAATACGGTCAACTCCACCTACATTTTTCATATCGATTTCCTTAATAAAGACTAGTAATGCGCACAGTGTATCCCAGCATAAAAATCAGGTATGTAATCTGAGTCACATAGGATATGTTTCATGCGAAGTATATAGAGGCTCTATTTTATTTTCAGTAAGGCAATCTAATATTACTCCGCTCCATAAGCAATACGATGTAATTTTTTAGGCTCTAAAATTTTAATATATCCTCGCCCAAGTGTTATTAACTGTTCTCGTTCAAACTCCTTTAATAAGCGGCTAATCACTTCGCGAGAACTCGCAAGATCATCGGCAATAAACTGATGTGTAGTCTTAAGTTCCAGAGTGTGCGCCAGTTTAGATTGTTGAACCACCCACTCAGCCAGGCGATTATCCAGACGCTTAAAAGCTAAAGCATCAACTAGCTCTATTAATGCCGCCATTCTTTGTGCCAGCAGACTAAACAGATAATTCTGCCACTGTGGTTCTGACTGCATCCACTCCTGTACTTTTGCGGCAGGAATAGCATAGCCTATCGCCTCGGTTTCTGTTTCTGCAATCGCTGGAAATGAAGCGCCATTAATAATACAGGAAGCCGTTAAAATACAGCTTTCATTTTCGCCTATATGATACAAAGTAATGCTACGTCCATCAGTCGCCGGATGATAAACCCGCACCAATCCTTTACGCAGGAGAATCAAGTGCTGGCAAACATCACCTGAGCGACAGATAACAGTCCCGGCAGGTGCTGTTATTTCTACTACGGAGTTTTGTTTTAATAAAAAGTCTAGGGGAGGGGGCTGTATATTCATAATCCTGTATTGTGCTGTGTGATCAAATATAAAGTTTGCCAAGCATAAGATAAACTAATTAGCTTATATTTTCATCTAAATACGCTTGCAAATAAGTGAAGCTAATCCGCTCCTGTTCCAGACGTAAGGATTCTTGCAGTAACTTCTGGTATAGCGAATTTTCAGCCTGGGTTAAATGCTGTAAAGTTTTTTCTGTACTTTTTGCTGGCGTATCAACCACTAAATGAGAAAATTTTTCTAAAGTTTTCGCATCCATCAACAAGGATTTTAGCTGCGGATAATACTGACGTAAACGCGCTAAAATAGCTAGGCCATCAGGATCTAAATCCCCCCAGTAATACACTGTTCTATCTTGTAAGCATTGAGCATCAGCCAATAAATTTACCGCATAGCCCAGACCGAAAATCACAATAGCTTGAGGGTGATCAGGAAACGCCAGCATCGTCACCTTATTTTCAACAATAAACACTGTTTTAGCCGCAATGTTCAATTGTTTAAACTCACTCAATGTCAGTGTTATATCCGTTAACCTCTGAATGGCCAACGATGCATCTAAAATACGCAGGCGAATCAAAGGCTGGTCATAGCGTAATCCATAGCGGCGTTCAAAGCCATTATTTTTTAAGCCGCTAATATCTGCCTGATAACTGGATTCTGCTAAAATCTGGGTCAACAACTCGCTTAAAATATTCTTATGCTGTTCAATAAACTTGGTATCAACGCCTTTTATATCTAACTGGCGAATATAGCAGTCAGGTTTAGGGTGAGCTTCAAAATAGGCACATACTTTTAATAACTGAGGCCAGACTTCAGCATATTGCATCACTTTAAAAGGGTAGCGAATTAACCAGTCCAATAATAAACCATCCTGCTGTAAACTCTTTTCAGTGAGTGCCTGAAATTGTGAAAATTCAGCGCTTTTAGCGAGATAGTTTAGGAAAATGCTTTCAGTTTTAAAGCTAATAACAGCAGGAATTTTTTGTTCGCCTAATTGCCGGTGAGTAATCGCTTTATCAATAATTAAATAAGCGTATTTTTGACTATCAAGGCGCAAGGTATAAATCGCATCCTGTAGTTCAGTATACTCAGAAAGTAAGCTTTTAGAAGAGATGCTTTTTAAGGAAATCTGTAAGGGAAAACAAGTGTTTTTTTGTAGCCAGGAACGATGTATATCACCGCGTTGCCAGATTTTGAGGGCACGTTGTTTGAGAGCTTTCGGGGTAATAATCAGATCACTATGCATATAAATTATTGGCTAACAGTTTAAGATCAGACATCTTATGCATTTCTTTGCATAACAAAAACATCATCATCCATTTCTTTATTCACTTCTCGACAACGGGTAATTAAAAAATTTAGAATATTTTTATAGATTATATTTTCAACTCTCATTTGTGCACCTGCAATCCGGTAAAAATCTTCCCCGAACCTCGCAAGCACTAAAAAAATGGCTCAAATCATTCAGAGACATCCCTTTGAATACAACTGACTTTTCAAGAATATTCTTATCATTCTCTGTTAATGAGCTAATTAAATGCATTGTGATTTCTCATATTGCTGGAAAAAGAGTTAATTCAAATAAACAGTCTAATAATAATGAATGTTGTTGATTGAGTCCACTTGATAGTCAAATTACTACCTGATTACGTACAGCTCTCAGCCATAGAAAAAAACCTTAAGAAGCATCAGTGTGTTAAAAAAAACGTCACTTCCGAAGTCTACCCAGTCAAGCAGTAATGACGAAGTATATAATTATTATAGATCCAAAAGTTTATTTATATTGTCCTTAATCCTGATGGCATTTGCAGTCAGGTCTTGTTGTTCGTTATCGTTTAATGTCGGGTACAAATAGCGTAATATGCCTTTTCGTCCAACAACAACCGGAATACTAAAACAATTATCCATAATCCCCAGCCACTCATCAAAATAGGTACATAGTGGCATAGTGCGGTGATTATCATAAACAATAGTTCTGATAACTTCACAGCTAGCACTGGCTATCGCAAAGTTTGTGTAACCTTTGTAGTGATAAACCTTAAATCCTGCTTCGGTCACTTGCTTAAATATCTCGCGGTGCGATAAATTATCATTAATTGTTTCACTACCAACAACTGCCTGACTAAAAACAGGAAACTGATTGGAGCCATGCTCTCCTAATATATAAGCGCGTAGATCATCAGGATGAATTTGTTCTCTTTGCGAAAGCATAACCCTAAATCTAGCTGAGTCGATTAAGGTCCCTAAACCTATTACTTGAGAAGACGGAAAACCGGATAATTGAGTGGTCAAGTAAGTCAGTGCATCAACGGGGTTAGATACAACTAACAGAACTGCATCGGGATTATTGCTTGCTATAACCGGAATCAATTCTTTAAATAAAGCAACATTAGCAATCCCCAGTTCCATGCGTGAGCTCATCTTTGTTGAGGTTGGAACAGAGGTCGTAATCACCACAATATCCGCAGCTTTAACGTCGCTAATTGCAGAAGAGGTTATCTGCATGGAATGTTGGCAAAATGCCAAACTATGCTGCAAATCCATAGCATCTCCTGCTGCCTTTGAAACATTACGATTAGCAAGAATTAGATGATCACATAATTCCTTCATGACGATATTGAAAGCGATAGTAGCGCCTACCCGCCCCATACCGATAATTGCTATTTTCATATCCACCTCACGATAATATTGGCAACTTGAGTTGATAGTTGAAACATGGCGAAAAACAGGCAGAGTCCTTTCAATATCAGGTTTATTTTTCGCGGCTGGTTTTCACACAAGGCATATAACAAGTTATACCTAGTTCTCGTTATATTGCCTTTTACTAAGTCCACAGGCGTTATTAAAACATATTTTCATCGCTTGCCTACACCTCATTCCAGCTTGTCGATGAGTTACTTTAGTACGAAATAATGGGTATCCTTCATATAGAACCAAAAGTAGTTCACACTTTTTTAAAGTAAGCTCTCGTCATCCTATGCTTATACCCAGTCAAGACCTGACCCCAGCAGCATTTTAATTGAGTTGAAAATTTTTACAACCATATTCTCAATTCGAGATCTGACCCTTTGTCGATTTCTGACAAAATAAAGTTTGTTATCCTATTTGACAAATAATAAATTGTCACTTATAGTAACAAAATAAATTTTGTCAATGGAGAGTGTAATGAGTATTATTGTAGGTCAGGCTGTCAGAAATAATGATTTTTGGGATAGAACCGATGAACT
>WTCN01000223.1 GCA_013138555.1 Methyloprofundus sp.
CAATACGGGAAATCAATGCTTCGAATATCCCGTATTACGCAAGCTTCATACGGGCTACTTTAGGTTTCTGTATTAGATAGAAAATCAAAGTGTAAACTACTTTAATGCTTATATGAAGGATGCCGAAAATTATTCTTTTTTCCCTTGTAAGTCATCGCTTACAAGGCCTTAATGTGCTGTTGAGGACTGGAAAGATTATAATGGCAATATAACATAGGTAAATAATTTTATTGGTAGGCATAGGATGCGCTTCGAGCCTCAGCACACCCTATAAATTTGTGGATTTTATTTAATCCTCATTCCTTAGTGGATATTATGAAAAGACTATTTTTTGCTTTATGGCCGGATAATGCAACCAGAAAACAAATAGCTAAAATTAATCAATCTATTTACTCTGAGGGCTTGAGAAAGGTTAAGCCTGATAATTTGCATGTGACTCTTGTTTTTCTGGGGAATGTCGATACTGAGTTAGAAGCTATCATCCACTTAGGTATGAAAAATATCAGTGTACAGGCTTTTTCGATATGTTTTGATCAACTTGCCTTTTGGCGCAAGCCACGTTTGTTATGTTTAACAGCACAGCAATATGATCAGCAGCTGTTGATATTAGTTGATGCGCTAAAGAAAGAGCTTGAGCAGTATGGCATGATGATGGAGGACAGAGCTTATAAAGCGCATATTACCCTGGCAAGAAAAGCGCATCGGTTGGTAGAGATAGAGATGCAGCCAATTACGTGGCAAGCACAGTCATTTTGTCTAATCGAGTCGCTTAGTACGCCGGATGGTGTTCACTATCAGGTTTTGCAACGCTGGGATTTTAAGTAAGCAGCATTAGCTTATAGCCCCATCTTATGCGCACGTGAACTAAAAAAAATACCGCTAGGCTTGTTCGCAGTTAAGCGCGCAATTTCTTTAAAACTGCTGGTGTCGTAAACGACAACCTGATTATCATCACGCGCTGAAACCCAGACATTTTCACCGCGCGGGGTAAACTCCATATGTAATATTGCTTTTCCTGGGCTTAATGATTGTACTAGGCTTAAGTCTTTGGCATCAATTACCTGTAGTTGGGCATTATCAGGGAAAGCAAAGTTTACCCACACTTGTCTTCCATCAGGGCGCGCCATAACAAAAACAGGCTGACCTATCACAGGGATACGTTTAACCAGTTGCCAGGTGCTTTGATTGAGTACCAGGACTTCATGCTGACCGACGGCAGGGATAAACATAAGGTTTCCAGCCAGTGCCCAGCCTTCTAGATGAGGCATTTTGTAGACAGGCAATTTCTCATCTTGTTTGCCATAATCAGGTAATATACGTTTAACACCTTGCTCGGGAGACCAAAGGTCTAATAAAGCTAACCCCCGGTCACCAAATAACCCCGCAATATAATAACGGCCATCAGGTGTGAGTAGGGCATCATAGGGCTGTTTACCGACCCCTTTAAATTTTTGAATGCTGGGTTTATTGGGTTCGTTAAGGTCAGCAACCCAGATTTCCCCAGCATCAAACAAGCTGAAAATAAATTTTTGGCCGGGCGCATCGACTAAACCGACAACTTTGGATAGTTTGCCATCAGCATAGTGCGCTGGAATATCGGCAACTAGTTCCAGTGTTTCCGTTGAGAAAACCTTGATGCCGCCTGGGGTGTAATTGGACACGGCAATTAATTTTCCATCCTGAGAAATGGCTCCGCCTATGCTATTGCCGGCTTGAATAATGCGTTTAGTAATTTTATCCTGTAATAAATCAATTTTAGTGAGTCCACCATCGCGCCCAAAGATAAATGCATAGCGGGCATCTCTGGAATACACCACAGAGGCATGAGATAAATCACCGAGTTCTGTGATTCTGCTTAATGAACTTTTATGGGTGGTATTGATGATTTGTATTGCGGCGGGTTCTCTTTCTATGATGACACCTAAATCCCCTGTGCCACGGAGTTCAGCATGGGCAGGCAGGGAAAATAATAGGCATATTGAAAGGCTAAGGAAGGGCTTGATCATGTGTATGTTTTAGGGCGAGGAAAAAATAGAGTTATTTTAGAAGGGTTTGCACTAGCCAACGTGTTTCTTGCTCACTAATAAAAGGTTTCCATGGTGGCATGGCAGTTCCTTTACGACCATTTTGTATAACCTCGACTAAATAATCATCCGGCTTATTAATCAAATCTTTAGCCAATAAAGGCGGCCCTAAGCCACCTTTTAAGGTTAAACCATGGCAAGAGCCACAATCATGCTTAAGCATATTTTGCAGCTCAGCTTGTCTTTGTTTAGAGGGTTCTGCTAACGCCATTGTGGGGATTAGCAGAGACAGGCATAGCCATAATTGACGCATTAAGGTTTTAAACGACTGTAATAGGCAGCAATATTGTTAATATCCCGGTCAGATAAAGAGCCCGCGATATTATTCATAATATCCGAGACACGTGTTTTATCCCGGTATTGCTTTAAGGCTGATTGCAGATACTCGTCATCACGTCCCGCTAAGGGTGGAAAAGGTGCTTCCGCACTGGTGGAGCGAACGCCGTGACATTGTGCGCAGACAGCAGCTGCTTTAGTTTTACCCGCATAAATACTGGCTGCCTGGCTGGCTGTACTGAAACTTAAGGTGCAAGCGACAGCAAGAAAGTAAGATAATGTTTTCATAAGGCTTACTCCATTTCATCAGGGGATAGGCCGCGTGTCATATATTTAACACGGCCACGAGAGAAAATACCCGCTGGACTTTCCATCTGAATATTCGCTGTTTTTTTCAATGATTTTGAGTCGTAGACGATCACTTCATCACCGGCATAACCCGCACTGATATATAAGAATTTACCATCGGCACTGTATTCAGGGAAATAAGCATGACCACCGACATCTAAAGTTTTAACAACTTGTAAAGATTTTTTATCAATTAACTGCACTGTGCGTGCGCGTCTGTCCTTGGTAATAATATCTACGGCAACATAAGGGGCATTTGCATGCGCAGCAGGGGATTCTGTTCCTCCTGAAACGGGAATCTGTTTAACCAGTTCCATTTTATCCAGATCCCAGACACTGACTACGGTTTTCTCACAGGTTCCAAAATTAGTACCAAAGCCTAAAGTGCGGCCATCGACTTTAACGGCTGCACCACCGCCTACATGAGGGACACAACCTGCTTTTAATTTTTTAATGATTTCACGTTTTTCTAAATCAATGGCCGTAACGATACTATCATCATAGGAGGCAACCATTAATTTTTTGCCTTTATGGGTTAAGAAAGCATCATGTAAATGGCGACCTACATTTTTGATTTTGGTGACAGGGAAGCCGTCTTTTAAATCAACCACCCAGACTTGCCCGGCATTTTCCAGTGCAATAGCGAAAATATCGGCATACGGTGTACCAATAATCATACCGGAATCGGAGCTGACCTTTTTGCCATCAGGATCTATCCCTTCTAGCTCAAAAATTTTTAAAGGCTCTAAGGTTTCAGCATCGAGGATAACCGCATTATGGGGTACAAATGAGCCTGCCATAATGTATTTTCCATCACGCGAAACTCCCATACCCGGGCCATTCCAGCCTGTTTTGATACTACGCACAGCTTGCATGGTATACAAATCGACTTTGTAAATTTCTGCGGTATCGGTTTTTACATAAGCCCAGCGCTCGTTAGCGGGATCGAAATCAATAATATGTGCAGCGGTGACTGTGGGAACCTTGCCGATAATGCTCTGTGTTTTACTGTTGATAAATACCGCTTCCGAGCCCTGTCCACGACCATACTTACCGCGTGCTGCCACACCGATAATATCGTCCATGCTGTCTATTTTAAACGTGGGCTTATTAGGGAGCTTAGACTCGTCTTTGACATAGACTTTTAAAGAAGCCTTCATGTCTTTAATCGTCCAGGGAGGCTTATCCAGTTTAGGCGTAGACTGGATATGTTTAACCATATCGCGTATATCGCTGTCCGATAAACGCCCATAGAATGGAGGCATTAAGGTTTCAAAGCTACCGGTCATTATCAAGCTACGTAAAGCCGTCGGGCTGCGACCCTTTAGAGTGTCGGAATTAAGCGCAGGTGCCAGGTATCCACCATGATCCGCGCCATGACAGCTGGCGCAATTATCTTGATATAGCTTGTGCATCTTGTGCTTATCATCAGACTTGGCAAATGCATTGGCGGAGCTAAACAGTAGTGTGATACTCGCAGCTAAAATGGATTTTTTTAGTGTTGTTTTTATTATCATGAGAATTCCTGAGGCCTGTATTGAATTAGGAACGTGCATGGAATAACATCCCGAAGTTATAACGCAGGATTTTTGTATCAGATGGGATGAACTCATGAGGCGCATAGTTATTCTACGCAACGAATGAGATCATCCCACTTGGAGCAAAAAAACCAGTTAGAGATCGGGAAGTTGTTTCATGCGCGTTCCTAAGTGAAAGTTAACGCAA
>WTCN01000316.1 GCA_013138555.1 Methyloprofundus sp.
CACATAATATTGATCAAATCTTTTTATTAGCACCGAATAGCCCCCCTGATAGAATTAAAAAAATGGATGCTGTGGGCAGTGGTTTTCTGTATTACGTTTCAGTCAAAGGTGTCACCGGTGCAGGTCATTTGGATACCTGCGATGTCGAAAGAAAGCTGATTGATATTCGCGCCAATACGCAACTCCCCGTTGGTATTGGCTTTGGCATAAAAGATGCTGAGACAGCAAAAGTTATTGCAGGTTTAGGTGATGCAGTGGTTGTCGGCAGTGCATTAATCAGTAAAATAGAGGCCAACTTAGAGTCTCCCGAGACTGCTAAACAAGAAATTATCGAACTATTAAAATCCATGCGCCTAGCAATGGATAATCAAGGTTAAAGACGGAGCATATTATGAGTTGGTTTGAAAAACTAGTCCCCTCGACCATTAAAAAGAATTCCGATAGCAAAAAAACGGCTGTCCCTGAAGGCTTATGGAATAAATGCTCTAGCTGTAGTGCAATTTTATATAACAGTGAGTTAGAAAAAAACCTAAATGTTTGTCCTAAATGTGATCATCATATGCGCATTGATGCACGCCGCCGCATTGATCTATTTCTTGATGCTGATGGACGTGAAGAAATTGGCGCAAATCTGAAGCCTGTTGATCCGTTAAAGTTTAAAGACAGTAAAAAATATAAAGACCGCATCAGTCAGGCACAGAAAAAAACCAAAGAAAATGATGCTCTGGTTGTTATGTCAGGCACCTTAAAAGGTCAGCCTATCGTTGTTGCTGCCTTTAACTTTAGTTTTATGGGCGGTTCTATGGGCTCGGTAGTGGGTGAACGTTTTGTACGTGGTGTCAATAAAAGCCTGGAAACTGGTGCACCTTTCATAGTCTTTACTGCCAGTGGCGGTGCGCGTATGCAAGAGTCATTATTTTCTTTATTCCAGATGACTAAAACCAGTGCCGCACTGACTAAACTTTCTAACGCTGCGATTCCTTATATCTCCTTTATGACTGACCCGACGATGGGCGGTGTATCAGCTAGTCTGGCAATGCTGGGCGATCTTAATATTGCTGAACCTAAAGCTTTAATTGGTTTTGCTGGCCCGCGTGTTATTGAGCAAACGGTACGTGAAAAATTACCCGAAGGTTTTCAGCGCAGTGAGTTTTTACAGGAGCATGGGGCTATTGATATGATTATTGACCGCCGCGAAATACGTGATGAGATCAGTTCAATTCTGGCTCTGCTTATGGCAAATCGTGCCGCAGCATAATTATTAACACCATTGTGTATACTGACTGATGGGCACGCTGCTCTTTGCCCATCCTACTGCTATCAAATAAGCCCACGTTAATAGTTACCTCCTTGATTATGCACTTTGACTCCCTAAAAGGCTGGTTAGACTGGCAAGAAACACTGCACCCGAAAAGTATTGATCTAGGCCTGGAACGGGTCGCACAAGTTTTTAGCCATCTTAACCCGCAGGGTATTAAACCGATTACCATCACTGTTGCAGGCACTAATGGCAAAGGTTCTAGCATCGCTTTTCTGGAAGCAATCTACCGGGCACAAGGTTTGCGCGTGGGTGCTTATACATCACCACATATCATAAACTATAACGAGCGTATCAAAGTAGATGGTGCTGCAGTTTCCGACCAGCTTATCTGTGCTAGCTTTGAACGTATAGAAGCCGTCAGGGATAACATATCTCTTAGTTATTTTGAATTTAGCACTTTAGCTGCATTAGATATTTTTTCCCGTGCCAATATTGATATTCAGTTATTAGAAGTCGGTCTAGGAGGTCGTCTGGATGCGGTTAATATTGTCGATGCTGATGCCACGATTATTACCAGCATTAGCATAGACCATACCGCCTGGCTAGGTGAAACACGGGAAGCCATTGCTTATGAAAAAGCGGGGGTTTTTCGCAACAATATCGCAGCCATTATTGGTGATCCTAAGCCACCACAGTCCTTAATTGATCACGCGAATAAATTAGCAGCACCGCTAGCGCGTATTGGCCATGAATTTAGTTATCAGAAAACAGCTAATCACTGGTCATGGCGTAACGAAAATAGCCACTTCGATGCTCTACCTGAGCCACTTTTAAAAGGTGAACATCAATATCGAAATGCTTCAGCCGTGTTAGCTGCTATTCAAACTCTACAGGATAAAATCCCCGTCTCTGAGCAGGCAATAAAGCAGGGTCTTAGGCATGTTAATTTACCTGGCCGGTTTCAATTGATCCATTCTCAACCACCGATTTTACTGGATGTCAGTCATAATCCTCAAGCAGCACAAGCGTTGACTGAATACCTACAGGCAGAGTTTAAACAAACACCTATTCATGCTATTTTTACCATGATGAGTGACAAAGACCTGTCAGGCGTTATTAAGTTGATGCAGCCCTTTATCAAACACTGGTATATCTCCCCTTTAGACAATCCACGTACCAGTAAAGAAATAGATGTACAGAGTGCTTTTAAACACTGCGGTATTGAGCAGGTAAGTTCAGGTTTTAAAGATTTTATCTCCGCTTTTCAAGCCGCTAAAACGGGAGCTCACACAGATAATGGATTAGTTTTAGTCTTTGGCTCTTTTTTTCTGGTATCAGAATACCTCAGTCTTTTTAGCGCAACTCTAGATAATAACCCTCAAGGAAAATAGTATGAACGAGATATTAAAACATCGAATTGTTGGTGCGGCAGTCATCACGGCAATTGCAGCTATTTTTGTACCCATGCTATTTGATGCCCCTGTACCCGATGTTGATAACTACACGAATGAGATTTCAATACCTCAAGAGCCGGTCAATAATTTACAGGAGAGTCTGGATAAAATCCCAGAAACACGCAGTGAAGTACTCTCTCAGCCTAAACCCGCTCAAGTTGACCTGCAAGCAAAAACAATAAAAAAATCTATTCAGAAAGCTGAACTTAAAACCGAACTTAACGGTTGGATCATTCAGGTAGGTAGCTTTAGTCAGGAAAAAAATGCCTTAGAATTTCGTGATAAATTACGTAAAAATAAATTTACCGCCTATGTTGACTCAGTATCTACGACTAAACATGGCATCTTATATCGCTTACGTGTCGGCCCGGAATTAGATGAAAAAAGGGCATTAAAAACCAAGCGACAGCTAGAAGCGCGTTATAAAGTAAAAACGCTTTTAGTCTCTGAATAAGGTAAACAATGATCTGGATAGACTATGCCATTATCGGCCTGATAAGTATTTCACTTATTATCGGGCTTTTCAGGGGCTTGATTCGCGAAGCATTTGCGTTATTTACCTGGGGAATTGCTGTCTGGGTCGGCATAAACTTTAGCGCTCCCTTTGCAGTTCGACTGGAAAATTCCATTACTGACCCTAGCGCAAGAATGGCAGCCGCTTTTATAGTCCTATTTTTATTAACGGTCATACTAGGCGCAATTATTAATAAATTACTCAGTGTATTAATCGATAAGACAGGCTTAACCGGGACTGACCGAGTGGCAGGCCTGATTTTTGGCATTGTTCGCGGTGTCCTTTTAGTTGTTGTATTAGTCATGCTCGCAGGACTGACCCCCTTACCCGAAAGTTCATGGTGGAAAGAATCACAGCTTCTCCCTCACTTTCAATCCTTAGCGGTCTGGTTAAAACTGCATACGCCTGACGATATGGCAAGCTATTTAAACTATCAATAAACTTCTTTAACTTCTTTAACTTTAGGAAATAAAATGTGTGGTATTGCGGGAATTGTTTCCCATCAAAATGTAAATCAAGAACTGTATGATGCACTGACTGTGCTACAGCACAGAGGCCAAGATGCTGCGGGTATTGTGACATGTGAAAACGGACGTTTACATTTACGTAAAGACAATGGCTTAACGCGAGATGTCTTTACCACCGAGCAAATGATGAAACTCAAAGGTAATATGGGGATTGCCCATGTACGCTACCCAACAGCAGGCTGTTCCAGCTCATCTGAGGCACAGCCCTTTTATGTTAACTCACCCTTTGGAATCACCCTGGCTCATAATGGTAACTTAACCAACACCGCAACATTAAAAAAAGAATTATTTATAGAAGACCAGCGCCACTTAAATACCAATTCTGACTCAGAAGTCTTACTCAATATTTTTGCTCATGAACTACAGCAACTGGGCAAGCTAGAACTTAATAAAGATGATATTTTTAAAGCTGTCGAAGGCGTGCATCGCCGCTGTAAAGGCGCTTATGCCGTTGTCTTGATGATACCTAATATTGGTATTATAGGTTTTAGAGACCCACACGGCATACGCCCTATCGTGTTTGGCGAACGTAAATCCGAGCAAGGCACAGAATTTATGATTGCCTCTGAAAGTGTTGCACTGGATGTCCTAGGTTTTGATCTTATCCGTGATATAGAGCCAGGGGAAGCGGTATTTATTGAAGAGTCCGGCCAGCTACATACGCAACAATGCGCAGATGAAATTAACCATTGCCCATGTATTTTTGAGTATGTTTACTTTGCCCGGCCTGATTCGATTATTGATAATATTTCCGTCTACAAAGCACGTTTGCGTATGGGTGACAAATTAGCGGAAAAAATTCTCAAGGAATGGCCTGACCATGATATTGATGTCGTCATTCCCATTCCAGATACCAGTCGCACCTCTGCCTTGCAAATGGCCTATGCTCTTGATGTTAAGTTCCGTGAAGGTTTTATGAAAAATCGCTATATCGGGCGAACATTTATTATGCCTGGCCAGCAAATGCGTAAAAAATCAGTACGTCAAAAACTTAATGCAATCGGGCTGGAATTTGAAGGCAAAAATGTTCTCTTGGTTGATGATTCCATTGTACGCGGCACAACATCTGAACAGATTATCCAAATGGCTCGTGATGCAGGTGCAAAAAAAGTGTATTTTGCCTCAGCTGCCCCGGCAGTACGCTATCCTAATGTTTATGGCATAGATATGCCTGCTGCACATGAATTAATCGCGCATAATCGAACTGAAGAAGAAATTTGCACTGCGATTGGTGCTGACAAAATGATTTATCAGGATCTGGAAGACTTAATTGACTCGGTGCACAAAGGCAATACTAAAATCAAACAATTTGACACCTCCTGCTTTGATCATAAATACGTCACCGGCGATATAGATGATGCCTACCTACAAAACATAGAAGCACTACGCAATGACACCGCCCAAACAGGCAAGAAGATAGATACCGCTATTATTGATATGCATAATTCAAATTAATTGCTGGCAGTGTAGAGTGAGCTTCGGTTATCAATTTTAAATGGGACAATTGGAGGTCAGGCTTTGCCTGACTTGCAAGCAAAGCTTGCACGCCTTTATTTATAACGTCCCATATTAAGTTGCTCGCCCGAACTTTTACTCGCTCTACACGTCAACCAAACTCAATAAACCGGTCAGCCGCTAACATCGCCTCGACCCATTGCCCCAGCCCGGCAATACGAAACCCCTCTGCAACATCATTATCTTTTTTTCCTAACCTAATAGACTCAGTTGCCTCCAACAAACCACGGCGCTGTGCTGCTGAAATACAAACGACCAGATCGACATTATATTCATGCGCTAAAGCACTCCAGCGTGCAGCACCTTGTACTTCATCATCAGGTGGTGTCGCATAGCGAAAAGCATGATAAATCCCCTCTTGATAAAAAAATACCCGCACGACTTCATGGCCCATTTCCAAGGCGCATTTAATAAACTGGTAAGCGGTTTCTCCACTACTAGAATGATAGGGACTAGAATTGATTTGAATTGCATATTTCATAATAAAATGGTCATGAAACAGGAAAGAAAAGTGAACATTCAGTACAATACCGATGTGCTCTATAATAAACCAGACAACAGTAGCAGGACACATTATATATTGTGCAATGAGTATAACACTAGATGAAACTAAATAAGAAGCTGTTAGCTATTGCGCTCGTTACGTTGATACTATTAATACCTAGTATCAACATAGCTGATGATATCGTATTACCCGATATGGGAGATTCTACCGGAACCCTGATCTCACCCGCGCAGGAAAAAATTCTGGGAGAATCTTTCTTTCGCAGCATACGCTCACAATTAGAGATTAGCTACGACCCAGATGTACAAAACTATATTCAATCCATAGGTCAGAATTTAGTCGCGAATAGTGATAACCCGACTCAGCCCTTCTATTTTTTTGTCGTAGAATCTGATGATATCAATGCTTTTGCAGGTCCTGGTGGTTATATCGGTATCAATTCCGGCCTGATCCTGAACAGTGACTCTGAAAGCGAACTAGCATCCGTCATGGCTCACGAGATTGCGCACGTGACGCAGCGTCATATCTACCGCTCCTACGAAGCAGCCAGCCGTATGTCAATCCCTGCAGCAGCGGCTATGATTGCTGCCATTATTGTCGCAACACAAGCGCCTGAAGTCGGCATTGGTGCGCTTTCTGCCATCCAGGCGGGAGCACTGCAAATGCAAATTGATTTTACCCGCGATAATGAACAGGAAGCCGATAGAATAGGATTAAAGACGCTGGCCCGGGCAAAATTTGACCCACGCAGTATGCCCACTTTTTTTGAAAAGTTACAACATGCCAGCCGCTATTACGGTGCGGGCGCTCCCGAATTTTTAAGAACCCACCCTATTACCTCTTCGCGCATATCGGATACACGTGGCCGCGCCGCAAAATACCCTTATCGACAAGTACCTGACTCACAGGATTACCGCCTGACTAAAGCCAAGCTACGTCTTACTTCCACACAAACAACACTGAATGACTTAATCATCTATTTTCGTAACAAGATAGAACAAGGTACGCCAAAACAGCGTGCTGCAATGCAGTATGGTCTGGGTTTATGTTATGTTAAACAGCAAAAATTCCAGCAAGCGAAAGTTATTTTCCGGCAACTGAGCAAGCAATACCCAATGCAACGCCAATACCTGACTGCGCTGGCACAGGTTGCTGTTAATAAGAGAGATACCGAGGGCGCAAAAAAACTGTATTTACAGCTACAACAAAAATTCCCTGATGATATTGACTTCCAGTTTGAATATATTTCCATCTTGCTGAAATCAAATCAAAACCAACTTGCCCTGCAGCATTTAAAATTAATTGACTATAAATACCAGCGTCACCCTCAATTCTTCCTGCTCCTGGCGCAGGCTTATGGTAATTTAGCTCAAGGCGTAAATTCACACCGTTATATGGCAGAATACCATTATGCAACCGGTCAGACAAATGCTGCTATCATGCAAATAAAATTAGCTCAGCAAAATAAAAACCTTAATTTTTATCTATCAGCAATACTTGAGGACCGCTTAAATTTCTTTATGACAGAAATGCAGGCACTGAAAGAACTGCAAGAGTAAGGCGAACAACAATATATATCTACTAGCGCGATGCGCTTCGTGCCTCAGCACATCCTATGATTCAAATCTGAGAGTCTATATAGACCATCATTATCCACTCATATAACCCATTTCGGGTTATTTATTAAAAATAATAACACTGTGTCAGCTTTATCAAAAATCTCTAACTACCTGCAGCTTCCTCAAATACCAGACCAGGCCCAACGCTTGTTTCATGGGCGTGGACATGCCTACCCGGGCTTACACCATGTTACCGTTGACTGGCTGCCGCCTGTGGCTTTAATTACTCTGTTTGCTTCTGAACCATTAGCTGACATTGAAGCATTCGCCCATTATTTACAATCCGTGTTACCTGACTGTAGCAGTGTGCAGCTTCAGCACCGTTATCAATTATCCGGCCCCATAGATATTATTCGCGGCGAAAGCGTCAAGCAGCTCAGCATCTACGAAGATAATTTACAATTTAATATCAGCTTAGGGAAATCACGTAATACTGGCCTGTTCCTGGATATGGCTAATGGCCGCAGATGGGTGCAACAACACAGCAAAGACAAGCGCGTACTCAATTTATTTGCCTATACCTGTGGCTTTTCAATTGCCGCTATTGCCGGTCATGCGAAATCTGTATTGAATGTAGATATGAGTAGTGCAGCACTCAATGTCGGCAGGGAGAACCATCGTTTAAATCAGCAATCACTTGAACAGGTACGCTTCGAAAAACTGGATATATTTAAATCATTTAGTCGCTTTAAAAAACGTGGCCCTTTTGACTTATTGATTTGTGACCCACCCACTTTACAAAAAGGCAGTGTCGATATTGCCAAAGATTACCCCAAAATATTACGCCGTCTGGATCAATTTATGGCACCTAATGCAACACTAATGTTATGTCTGAACTCACCTGATCTAGAGCGTCAGTTTTTAATTCAGCATATGGCTGAATTAGCTCCCCAGTACACGCTTGTTGATGAGATTAAACCGCCGGAAGTTTATGTAGAAGCCGAGGGTAAAGGTTTAAAGGTATTATGTTTTAAGCATACAATGATGAAATAGAGCGGACTAAAATCCACTTTATAGCACTTAATACCCTAGGCAATTTCGGAAGTGGGGCTTTAGCCCCGCTGGTGTCACTGTTGTTTTTCCAACACGGCATTCTGCCGTAAAGAGTATTCAATGTTCTTCTAATAATCTCCATATAAAAAACTACATACGATAAACTTGTTGTACAACACATTTATCGTATGTAAAAAAAATCTTACGTTAACTAAAAATAACCACAACATTTAGGAAAAATACACAATAATCCACCTTCCAGGAAGAAGGCAACTAACAATTCATTTTCAATTCAAAAAACCTGAATTAAGCTATAATGCAAGCTCAGATGCACAACTACAAAAACAATAATAATTAAAACTATGCACCGAAAATTAAAGTCTTTAATGGAAAATAATAAAGCCTGGGCAAAAAAAATGACGGATATTGATGCTGATTTTTTCATCAACTTATCCAAACAACAAACACCGGAATATCTATGGATAGGCTGTTCCGATAGTAGAGTGTCGGCTAATCAGGTGATTGACCTGGCTCCGGGCGAAGTCTTTGTCCACCGTAATATCGCCAATGTCGTGGTACATACCGATTTAAACTGCCTATCCGTCATCCAGTTTGCCGTTGAGGTTCTGCAAGTAAAACATATTATTGTTTGTGGTCATTATGGTTGCGGCGGCATTAAAGCCGCTTATGATGGTAAAGACCTGGGGCTGATTGACAACTGGCTAGGACATATCAAAGATGTTTACCGCCTGCATAAACAGGAAATTGATGCGCTGCCGACAGAAAAGGAAAGATTAGACCTGCTTTGTGAAAAAAATATAATTGAGCAGGTGGCCAATGTCTGCCACACATCAATTGTGCAGCGTGCCTGGCGGGATAAAAAGGACTTAACCGTACATGGCTGGATCTACTCAATTGAAAATGGCCTGCTGAAGGCATTGGATGCCGAAGTCAGTGACACGGCTCAAATCAGTTCAACGCATACTTTACATGATTAAAATGAAATTTGTAGGAAAGGCTCTAGTATCGAGTCGCGGCTAAAGAGACTGTGAAAGTATTCAATAATATATCTAAAAAGATAGATTCCGTAGGTTGGGGTGAGCTTGCGAACCCCAACAATCAATGGCTTACATAGCATTTCTTGTTGGGGTTCATGCT
>WTCN01000077.1 GCA_013138555.1 Methyloprofundus sp.
GGTCGATGGAGACAGAAATAATACAGTTGTAGTGTAGACTTTCAGGCATAAATTTATATAGGATGTGCTGAGGCACGAAGCGCATCTTGTGCGATTGATGCGCTTCGTGCCTCAGCACATCCTATGTCTATCAATTAGTGTTAAATCTTGGCTATCAACTTAACCCAAAATTTCGGGTATATAGGTCGGTTAATTGAATTGTTGGGTTGCCAAAAAGACGGCAGCCCAATCTACGATATTTATCCCGTCTTAAGTTCGTAGCCTAAATCTTTCCTAAACAATCGAATCTAGCTTGTGTTTCCAATTACACTCATTGCCATTTAATGCCCTCTAAGATACAGAGAATACACGCTACGTTTCTACAATAATCAAATTCATAGCTGTCGAATTAGACAGGAAATTTCTATATAAGATTTTATATAAAACATAAGTAGTGATGAGAATCATTTGCATTTGCCTTTGTGTTTCTCTATACTACAACAAATTTTTTTATATTTGGCAGGAATAGATAATGAATTTAGACAAAAAGTCACTGGTATTATTTTCGGCTCTGGTATTATCTGGTAATTGTGTAAGTGCAGCTGATAAACCACCAACGACAGAGGAAATGTGGAAAATTATAGAAGCTCAACAGGAACAGTTAGATGCTATGAAGAAAACACTGGAGGAGACTCAAGCACAGCCTCCTCTCACTGAAAAAGAAAAAGACCAGGCCCAACAGAAAACGGATGAAGAGGTTGCGGAATTACAGCATAAAACAAATGTTTTAACTGAAGCTGTTGAAGGCATGCGTACCGCATTGATTTTGCCTGAAGAAAAGGAGCTAAAAAGTACCTATGGATTAGGACCAGCGGCATCGAAGGTTTATCAAGTTGATCAAGGGCTGTCGATAGGAGGTTATGGTGAGATAAACTATCAGGCACTGGTTGCAGATAAAGGCTCTAAAAATGATAATGCTGATCTTGAGCGTTTTGTGCTTTATTTCGGATATAAGTTTAATGACTGGCTTATTTTAAATAGTGAACTTGAAATTGAACACTCTTCAACCTCTAAGGGGGGTTCGGTTTCTATGGAAATGATGAGCCTGGATTTTTTAATTGATCCTATGTTTAACATTCGTGCCGGTTTGATGCTGACTCCTATGGGGTTCGTTAACCTGATCCATGAGCCTCCCTTTTATTTTGGTAATAATCGCCCGGAAGTAGAGCGTCGTATTATTCCAAGTACCTGGCGTAATATTGGGGGAGGGTTGTTTGGAGAAATTACACCTGACTTAAATTATACAATGTATGCCATGAATGGCTTAAATGCAGAAGGTTTCAGTTCTGGAGGAGTACGTGGAGGAAGGCAGAAAGGCTCAAAAGCGTTTGCAGAAGATTGGGCTTTCGTAGGTCGTCTGGATTACACACCTTCAGCACTGCCGGGTTTGGTCTTGGGGGGATCAAGTTATGTCGGTAACTCAGGGCAGGGTCAGGTGGGTGTTAATGTTCTAACCCAGATTTATGAGGCACATATGGAATGGAAATATCATGGATTTGAGACGCGTGTGCTTGGATCCTGGGGACATGTCGGAGATGCCGCAGCTTTAAGCGATTTTCAGGGAGAAGTGATTGGTAATTCAAATTACGGGATATATGCTGAAGTCGCTTATGATATATTGCCGCTTATTTTTACCGACACTTCGCAATATTTTGCTCCTTTTTTTCGCTACGAAAAATTTGATACGGTTGCAACAACACAAACGGGAACAAATTTCGATGATGACTTAAGTTACGAGCAAGATATTTTTCAGGTTGGATTTAACTACAAACCTATTCCTGAAGTGGTTATTAAATTAGATTATCGTAATAGAAATGCTAAAGAAGGCACAGTGCCTGATGAAGTTAATATAGGCTTTGGTTTTATTTTCTAAGGACTCGTTTATATGCACTGTGTTACGCTTAATCAGTATTAAAATTTGTAGGGGCAACCCCTTGTGTTTGCCCTTTCTATGCACCTAGGTAATCACAGGAGATTATATGATGCAGCTTTATATTAGCCTAACTCGAATTCAGGTTAAAATAGTGCAAATATTTATTTTAAACGAGCATTGTGCTTACTCTCCTGAATGTTAATATGAAATTTTCTAAAAGTCGTCATCTGTTATTTTTTCTCCTGTTGTCATCGCTGGTGGCAGTACCTGCCTATGCCAAAATTTATTATAGTAAGCAGGAAGCAATGGAACTCGCTTTTGGCTCAGAAGCCGAAGTAGAAATGTTATCCTTGTTTTTCAAGGATGATGAAGTTCAGCGAATTCAACAATTAGCGCGAGTTAAGCTTGATTCTTCTTTATTCACTTTTTATGTGGGTAAAAAAGCGGGTGAGATATTAGGTTATGCAGCAATAGAATCACATAAAGTGCGAACTAAGCCAGAAACTTTGCTGGTCCTTCTCAATGCGCAGGGGCAATTGGTCCAGGTGCATACCCTGGCTTTTCATGAACCACCAGAATATCAGCCCTCAAAGCGATGGTATGCACAGTTATTTAATTTGCCACTTGAGGAAATAAGTTTTAGAAAAGACATACAGGGTATTTCTGGTGCCACTTTAAGTAGTAGAGCTGCGCTGGATAGTGTGCGTAAGGTGCTTGCAGTGTATCAGATCGGTGTGGCTGAGAAACAATAATGCGATTTTTTGTCACCGGCGAGCAAAATCGTCAACTGTTACTCAACTCATTGATTTTGATGTTTTTGGGTTATATCCTGTTACTTTGGATTAGCAATGGCCTCATGTATTTTCATAAAATGGATTTAACGCCCGCATCGGTGGTGAATTATTATCTAGGTTCAGAGGAAGATTTTACCCAGCCTAAAAGCTACCAGAGTATGCTGGAAGTTTCGCATTTTCATGTATTTGCCATGGGGATGCTGGTGCTGACACTGACGCATTTAATGATTATGACCAATCTATCAATGATTCTTAAAGTGTGGTTGAGCGCATTGATTTATCTATTTACGATTGCTGATGAGGTGGCAGGCTGGCTAGTCCGGTTTGTGCATCCTGATTTTGCTTATTTTAAAATAGCGAGCTTTCTTATTTTGGAAGCCTCTCTGGCGGCATTGATTATTGTAGTGAGCATTTCTTTGCTATATGCACGTCGAAAAATGTAAGTCGCGTAGGTTGGGCAAGCTTGTTAAGCGTCAGCGCAACAAGCTAACCCAACATTTTCAGGAATCTTTGCTTTTAATCTGCGAGATCCCTGCTAGAAGCATGCAGGATGACGAGGTGTAGCTGAGAGTTATGGGTAATCAGGAAAATTAGTGAATAAGCTCTAAAGTGCTGACTTCAAAATCAAGTGCGTTGGAAATTAAATTCATTTCAACCCGGTAAAATTGCGTATTACTGTTTGCATCGGTAATACTCACTTTAGGTATACTGACTTTTCCAGTGTCTGGATTAAAAAAGGCGTTGCCACCGTCACGCGTTTCATTGTTTAGGCTAGCTGAGATGACATGAAGCCGGAGGGGTTGAAAACTAGTCAGGCTTAAATTAGCGGCATAAGTCGTTACTCCACCTGAATTATTAGGCACATCAACCGCATGTATCTGTAATATTTGCGTGCGTGAATCATAAAGTGCGGTTTCCTCAATAAGCCCCTGAAATTCACCACGGCGATAGATTACGCCATAGACAGCATCAAATAACCATAAGTCAGCAGAACCTCGGGCAGTCAAATGGTCATCATTTAAGGCTTGGCGTATTAAGGAAAAGCCTGTAGCAGCCGCTTGATCTACTTGATCAAATATAACGGCACTATCATCTCCATTATATCCAGGTATGCTGAAAACTCCGCCTGCCAGGCCGACCTCCTCTATATCTCCTGTATTGAGGTTTGCCGTGACAATACTGGAGCTGAAGCCCCCTGTCTCAGACAGTGCAAAGGTCATGAAGTTATCACTTGTATGACTAAGGCTTGGGTTACTAATATCTAAACCCGGTATGGCAGAAATCAAGACAAAAGTTTGCCCTGTCGTGATATCCAGAGCATAAATGCTCCAGTTATTGATGGCTGTACCATCCAATAAATTAAACTCGGTCAATGCATCGTAAATAATCAAACGACCATCTAGGGTAAAGTTCATTACGTCTGCAAAAGCGATATGATTGATTGTCGATGCATCAATTGCTGGTGCGACGAGTTCAAATGTTCGTGGTATGGCATTTTCATTATCAATATTGATAACGGTTATAAAATTCTGGGGCTGTCCATTAGCACCTAACATGATAAAACCAAAAAGCTTACCATCGGGTGAAATTGATACCGAAGACACAGTACCAGGAAGACCTAGGCATAATTCAGAGGGCTGTACATTGATATCCAGATCGGTACGAATAAGGCATATATCGTTAATGGAATCGACAAAAACAGCCGTGCTGCCATCGCCTGAAACGGATGGGCGACTCGGTAGAACATCAAACCGGGATAAATAATCACCGAGAGCAGGGTTATCTCCCAGGCTTGCATCGCGTCTACATAAAAAGTTTGCACCTAATGCAGGGTCAAAACAAATAAATAGCGTGAGATCCGGACCACTGATTGCTGTTGTTGAAGGCGGGGGAGGAGTGCTAGCTATATTGTCCAGGACTTCAACGCGCTCAAATGCCTCGGCAGTTTTTTGGCTCTGAATGGAATCTACCCCGAATAGCTCATCTGCCGAGGTAATGGCTGCTAATCGGGCATCAATAAATTGTGAATTTCTGACCAGATGAACAGTGAGGGCACGGTAAAATATTTGTTCTGCATCGCGTAAACCGATAGCATTGTCTAAACCCTCGGCAAGCAAGTAATAAGCATGATTTATAATGCTGGAGTTAAGATGTACACCACCGTTATCCTCTGCAATAAATATAAAGTCACTCATTTTTGCAGGATAAGGTCTATTCAAGCCTGGAATCATAACGGATGATGGGTCACGTAAATTTCTTAGACCCTCAGGTAGCAATATTGCACCTAAAACCCAGTCATTGCCATAAGTACGTGCCTCAACCATTTCCCCGAAAATATCTGAAAATGCTTCATTTAATGCCCCCGATTGTCCTTGATAAATCAGATTAGATGAGCGCTGGGTGATACCATGTGAGACTTCATGGGCAACAATATCCAAAGCAGCGGCATAGGGAGCGCCATCCCCAAAATACATGCGTTCGCCATCCCAGAATGCATTATCGAAATTCTGCCCCACTCGCACAATGCCAAATAATGAGCCACCCTTATTATCAATTGAATTACGCTGATGCCGTTCTAGATAATAATCATATACCTGAGAAATATTAAAGGCAGCACTCACCGCATCTGGGAGAAAACCGCTATGTTCCTGAGGGGAACTTACTAAAGAGGGGTTAAAAAAAAATGAATCAGCCTCTTGATTCTGAGCATCTAAAAGAAAAATTCCACCGCGTGTTGTATTGGGGTTGGGAGGTGTTGAACTAGGGTCAAACATTTCCTTGCTAGTATCCAGCATAAAGAAAGAATCATTTTGTTCAAATAGCTGTAAACTCTGGGTTTGATTGAATAAGTCAATGCCTGAACCTGCACTTGCGGCTTCCATTATTTCGTTATACTTAAGGAGTATATCGCCGCTGATAGCATCAATGACAAATATCCAGCGTGCCTCAATGCCGGCATTGACTTTCATTTTCCAGGCAAGTTGATGGCTGTGCTGAGAATAATAGAAAATTAATTCAGGGGCTTCTGCGGTACTGCTTTTGAAGGGAGCCAGTGAATTCAGGGCAGTTTCTTGTGCCTGTATTGCATTAACACGGGGTGTTATAACGAGTGGTTTGCGAGGTGTGGGCGCATAAGAACCATTCATTAAATCGACATGACCTTGTGGCGCAATATGAACAATAATATCGGCTGGCCAAACAGCTAATCCTCTGTAGCGTTGCCCATATTTTAAATGATCACGGCCTAATTCATCGCTATTTTGTTTTAACAGATATAATTCTTCATCTGGATTTTTTATTCCTAGTATGTATCGTTGGCGGCGTAAAAAATTACGTGCTGTTAAGTCATTGCGCTGGTTTTTTGAACGAGCATTCTGGTTTGCAGCGGGAGACTCAAGAATCCCACCTTTCATTTGCCTGACGGAGCCATCTGCACGTGAACTGACTTTAATCTCCTGAGGAGGCTTTCCATTGGTGTTCTTGGCGAGTCTACTATGAGCAGGGCTTCTGCCTGCACTTTTTGCAGTATGGGCTTGTTTGAGACGTTGCACACTCTTGCGTAAGCGTTCGGTGATCTCGTTAATTTGGGGATCAGCTACTAAAGGTGCTGGTGCTGGTTTTGTAGTTGCAGTAGTTTGCAAGGTGGGTAATGGATTAACCTTGATCGTGCTTGCGAGATCTGTTTTATCAGCCCATGCCATTGACAGATAAAAAAAGCAGAATAAAAAACGGATTGTTTGACCTAACGGACGCTGGCGTTTCATGATCGACCTCTCAATTTAATTTATGTGTGTCCGGTTGTTAATCATTAACTTTCGGGAATATTTTAATATCCGGCAGTTCTGATATTGATTCTAACTCAGCCTTGCAGGTTATGGTAGCGCTTAGTGGAAATTAAAAGCTAACCCAGAGAATATCTGTTTTGCCGTCAAATATTGGGTGATGTTATTTACGCGAGTACTCCAGCCTCTAATAAAAAGTTATAATTAGCCTCACTTAGAATTCACTGCCTAAAATCACATGTTAATAGATTCACATTGCCACCTTGATAAACTTGATTTAACTCCGTACCAAAATGATTTTTCCTGTTTTATGCAGGATGCCGAAAAAAACCAGATTGAACATATGCTCTGTATCAGTATTGATCTGGAAGCTTATCCTGCCATGTGTGATTTAGTTGCACCTTATCAGAATATTTCATTATCTGTCGGCGTACATCCTAATGTCGATGAAGGGCAAGACCCCAGCGCAGAAGAGTTAATCGCTTTAGCGGATAATAAGCGGGTAGTTGCCATTGGTGAAACAGGTCTGGATTATTTTCGTAGTGAAGGTGATTTAGCGTGGCAACATGAACGTTTTGTCAACCATATCGCCGCGTCTAAAGCGACAAAAAAGCCATTAATTATTCATACTCGCGAAGCAGCTGAGGATACATTACGCATTTTAAAAGAGCAGGGCGCTGATGAAGTCGGTGGGGTGATTCATTGTTTTACCGAAGACTGGGCTTTTGCACAACAGGCGATGGATCTGAATTTCTACATTTCTTTTTCCGGTATTGTCACGTTTAAAAATGCTAAAGCCATACAGGAAGTGGCAAAAAAAGTTCCCGCTGATCGTTATTTAATTGAAACCGATTCACCTTATCTTGCGCCTGTTCCTTTTCGGGGTAAGTCTAATTACCCTATCTATGTGCAGCATGTCGCTCAATATATAGCAGATTTACGCGG
>WTCN01000133.1 GCA_013138555.1 Methyloprofundus sp.
GGTAGTGCCGCACCTGGCTTTAGTTCCGGCGAAGCCTTAAACCTAATGGAGCAAATGGCACAAAGTAAATTCCCCGCCACTATGGGTTTTGAATGGACCGGCATGTCTTATCAGGAAAAACAGGTAGGCTCGGAAGCTATTGTTATTTTTGCCCTGGCTATCGTGCTGGTATTTTTAGTCTTGGCAGCCCAGTATGAAAGTTGGAGTTTACCGATGGCGGTATTACTTGTTGTCCCCTTAGCCTTGCTAGGAACGGTTGCAGCCTTAATGATGCGCGAATTTGACAATAATGTCTACACGCAGATTGGAATCGTGCTGATTATCGGGCTGGCCAGTAAAAATGCGATTTTGATTGTTGAATTAGCAGCGGAACAGCGTGCTAAAGGCGTGGGAATTTTTGAATCCGCCGTTGAAGCATCGCGCTTGCGTTTTCGGGCCATTTTAATGACCGCCTTTTCATCGGTATTAGGCTTTCTACCCTTGGTGGTTGCCAGTGGTGCGGGCGCGGCAAGTCGTCAAGCAATTGGTACGGCCGTGGTTGGCGGAATGATTGCGGCGGTGTGTATGTCTTTAATCTTTACGCCGGTATTTTATGCGGTGATGCAACGATTTAGTGAACGCTTTAGTACAGATAAAAAGCTGGAAACTTAAAATATTCTGCATCACTAGCATTAAGTTAAGGAACACATAGGATGTGCTGAGGCATCAATCGCTGAAAGATGCGCTTCGTACCTAACCTAGCCCCTTAACCTGATGTTAATGGTGCTCTGCGTGAGAAGCACCACATTAAACAGTAAAATTACCCGCGTGGGCGAATCGTGATTTCAACACGACGATTCTGAGCACGTCCCGCTGCCGTACCGTTAGAAGCAATAGGGTCACGATCAGAAAACCCTCTGGCTTGAATACGACTTGCTG
This sequence comes from Methyloprofundus sp., assembly GCA_013138555.1. Lineage (GTDB taxonomy): Bacteria > Pseudomonadota > Gammaproteobacteria > Methylococcales > Methylomonadaceae > Methyloprofundus. The sequence goes on from WTCN01000133.1 coordinate 919, forward strand.
GAACACCGGTACGAGTAAGATAGCTTGCAACACTATTCGCACGTGCTTCAGATAGCTTCTGATTGAGTTCAAAACCTCCTGTCGAGTCAGTATAGCCAGAAACATTAATACCCGTTTTATCAAATTCTTTTAAGACAATACCCACCGAATCCAGTACAGCATAAAAATTTGCATTAATATTAGATGAACTACTGGCAAAAGTGATATTGCCCGGCATAATAAGCCTGATATTATCACCGTCACGCTGAACTCTGACCCCCGTACCCTCCAGCTGCTGACGTAACTTCTTTTCCTGACGATCCATATAATAGCCTATCCCGCCACCCAGCACTGCACCCGATGCGGCACCAATTGCAGCACCTTTACCACCGCCAGCAATTCCACCGATAATGGCACCTGCTATAGCCCCCCCCCCCACACCTTTACCGGTATGACTTACTTTTTCTTCACCTGTATAAGGGTCTATAGCACAGGCAGAAAGTAATGAAAATGTAGCGGCAGCACCTAATATAATGACTCGATTCATCAATAACCTCGTTGGTTTTTTATAAAAATGATTGATAACTATTAGCCATCATCATATTTATTAAATAATAAAATCAGGATGACTGATAGCTTCCCGCACAAAACGGGACAATGATTTAATTTAACATACTTTTCATAGCTATCCTGTGCGCAAGTTAAAAAATCCCTCTATTTATAGCTTCCTTGCTTAATGCTACTTACTCGCCCTGGCTCAGCAAATCAAACACCACCCTGGCAAATCCAGCTGCCTTAGCAGGATCAGACAGCAACTGCAGCATCTGATTTTGGTGCGCCTCATGACTATCCATCACCGCATCATCCATTGCTTTAGGAAAATCACCCAACATCGCTTGTTCTGGCGTATTATTAGCGATCTGGCTCATCACCAAAGCGTTTTCACTCAGTTTGTCTCTAACGGTATAGGCATAATTAACCAGGTCTTTATCTGTCAATTCATCAGTCATAAACAACTCATTCAGGCGGCTGATAATGTGTGACAAAAATTCTTCTTTTTTATCCTTAGCCTTTGCAGAGCCCAAACTATCGCCTGGGTTCAAATATTCCCCTGCATCCTCTTTTAGCTGAATATCCTGCTGACGTATTTTTGATAAGCGATAGTGGCTTAACACCACGGTATTTAAATCAATATCATCTTCTTCAGGCAATGCCTCGCGTAACATAGGGCGCAGATTTCTGGCATAGAGACTTAGCTTTTCTAAATCCTTATCATCGTAATCCACGATTTGAGACATAAACTCATAGAAACGAACAAACGTTCCTAAATCCTTTTTAAAGATTTCTAAAGCATCCTTTTCTTGCTTACATTCCTTAAAGCTATTTTCTGCATTGGCTATCAGTACCGCATCCGCTGTTTTCTTGGTGCGCTCAAATAGTTCCTTAGCTAGCTTATAAGCATCAACCGCTGACTTATACCGCTTTTGCCAACGCTCTACTGCGGGTTTACAAATATTGGCAATAGCGGCATTGCTTTTGCTTTTTTGTAAAAAGGCATGACAAAATTGCTCTACCTCTTGCCATTGAAAGACACCCGCTGCGCGTAGCTTATCGAATAAATCAAAAACCAAATCAGGGTCAGAAACATCATCCAGTTCGGCTGTTTGGTAGTAAGGCTGGAAAGCCTCAAGAATTTCATCAGGATCATTAAAGAAATCCAGTATAAACGTACCTGTTTCGGCTTTGCCTGGATAAGTACGATTTAAACGTGACAGGGTTTGTACGCACTCCACCCCTCCCAGTTTTTTATCCACATACATGGCACATAGCTTAGGTTGGTCAAAACCTGTTTGAAATTTATTCGCCACCAGCATCACTTGATAATCATCCGAATCAAAGGCTTTACGTAGTTCACGGCCTTTAAGGTCTGGGTTCATATTATGCTCGGTATATTTCTCACCGATTAAGCCAGCAGCATTTGGATCCTTTTCGTTAAACTCTACTTCAGCAGAAAAAGCCACCATCGCATGAATCTTTTGATAGCCTTTTTCGGTAATGTATTTATCAAAATACAATTTATAACGCACCGCTTCTTTACGTGAACTGGTGACCACCATCGCTTTAGCCTGGCCACCCAACAAGCCCATTATATTATCTTTAAAATGTTCAACAATGACCTGTACTTTTTGCGAGATATTGTAATCATGCAAACGCACCCATTGATTCAATTTGACCTTGGCCTTTTTGTGTTCCACCTCCTGGTCAGCCCCTTGAATCTTCATCGCCAGGTTATAGGCAACTTTGTAATTGGTGTAATTTTTCAACACATCCAGGATAAAGCCTTCTTCTATCGCCTGACGCATACTATAGACATGATAGGCTTCGGGCTTATTTCTCTTCGACGGCGCTTCATCTGGATTAGGCAATCGGCCAAACAATTCCAGCGTTTTGGTTTTAGGTGTCGCAGTAAACGCTAAATAACTAAGATTAGATGAAGCTTTACGTGAGGCAATGGCAGCATCCAATATATCCTCCGTTGTTAACTCT
>WTCN01000319.1 GCA_013138555.1 Methyloprofundus sp.
GTGGCGAGTTTTTGTAAAAAAGAACGGTCATGCGTAACAAACAGAATCGCGCCTTTAAAATTAATCAACTGCTCTTCTAGCCACAAGATACTATCCAAATCCAGGTGGTTAGTCGGCTCGTCTAACAATAATACTTCAGGCTCTATGACCAGTGCCTTTGCCAAAGAAACACGACGTTTCCAGCCACCCGACAATCCCTGTACTTTTGTTTCAGCCGGTAAATTCAAACGACTTAAGATACTTTCTACGCGTTGCTGTATTTGCCAGCCATTATGCACATCAAGTTTATGCTGCAAGTCTCCCATTTCTTTCATCACGGCATCATTCATGTCCGTCATATGTAGCGTTAGCTCATGGTAACGTTTAATCCATTCGCCGACTTCGCCTAAGCCACCTGCGACCACATCATAAATGGTTTCTTCATCAGGTAGCTGGGGCATTTGCTCTAACACTGCAATACGCAATTCGGGTTTGAGCCAGACTTCCCCTGCATCGGCATGAATTTGTTTCATGACAATTTTCATCAAGGTTGACTTACCTTCTCCATTGCGACCTAACAGACCAACTCTTTCCCCTTCGTCCAGTTGAAAATCAGCCTGGTTCAATAAAGAGTGCGTACCGAAGGCGATAGAAACTTTTTTTAAACGTAATAATGCCATGTTGTTTTGTTTAATAAATTCAAAAAAAAAAGAGGAGCACAAGCTCCCCTTTTTTAAGTGACGATTTTTACCTTAACGCCCTACGCAGTTAATTTCAGGTATTTTTGATACAGTGTATCTTGATCTTCAACCTTATCCGGGTCATTTTCAATACAGTCTACCGGGCAAACTTCTATACATTGAGGGGTATCATGGTGACCTACACACTCAGTGCATAATTCAGGATCGATAACGTAAATTTCATCTCCTTGTGTAATCGCTCCATTAGGGCACTCAGGCTCACAAACATCGCAGTTTATACATTCATCATCAATAATTAGTGACATGCTTATCCTTATCCTCTATTAAACTTTTCTATTAAATGGTGTTGCACATTTCTGGGCACAAAGTCGGAAACATCACCGCCTAGCCTTGCAATTTCCTTAATCATGCTCGAAGAAATAAATTCATATTGCTCAGCAGGCGTTAGAAACATGGTTTCTAACTCAGGTGACAGACGTCGATTCATTCCAGCCAGCTGGAACTCATATTCAAAGTCTGAAATGGCTCTTAAGCCCCGCAAAATAACATTAGCACCTTGCTGCTTTGCACAATCAACCAATAAGTTGTCAAAGCCAATAATACTGACATTATCAAATATAATGGTGACCTGCTGTAATAATTCAACCCGTTGCTGGATATTAAACAGCGGGGCTTTGTTACTGTTCACAGCAACGGCAACAATGACCTTATGATATAGCTTAGCAGCTCGGGCAATAATATCTATATGTCCATTAGTGACCGGGTCAAATGTCCCAGGGTATATCGCCGTTATATTCATTAATCTTTTTTAAAACAAGTAGATTGATTGTGCACAGAAATTTGTTAGCCGAGTATTATACCTTGCTATGAAAAAACCGTAGTATTTTTTTAAATGTCTCAGCTTTAAGGTGCATGGAATGCACCCTACACAGCTTAAAACAGGACAATCAAACTAATTTTCACTCCATCCGCTCAAATAAATAATACCCCACCTCACCCGCTGTTTTATGTTTTAACATTTCCCAGTTTTCAGGTAGCCCTGTTAATTTAAGCTGGCTTTCCACTTCAATATAGATTTTTGCATGATTTGCTAACCACATTTTATCTTCCAGCCAGTTTGCGGCTTGCACGACCAGACCCTGAGCAAAAGGCGGGTCTAAAAAGACGAGGTTAAAAGCCTCTGCATCCCCCGCCAAATAACGAAAAACATCTTGCTGAACAATTTTGACCTGTGTGGTGGAGAGCAGTTCGCTATTTGCTTTTAATTGTCGACACACTTGTGCATTATTGTCGACTTGCACAACTTGTTTTGCACCTCTTGAAACGGCTTCTATTCCCAGAGCACCACTTCCCGCATATAAATCCAGACAACGGCTGGCGACAATATCGTATTGCAGCCAGTTAAACAGTGTTTCCCTGACTCTTGCAGGGGTAGGCCGTAAACCCGCCACATCAGGAAAAGGCAAATTACGCCCGCGCCATTGCCCGCCTATAATTCTGACTTTTTGGCTCATTATTCACCACCGACACTAATAATCTGTAATAAATCTGTTTTCACTCGCCGATGAAAAGCGGATTTAATCTCCTCTAGCGTGACTTGAGACACTTTATCCTGAAAAGTCTGCAGATAATCCAGAGGTAGCTGATAAAATGCAATCATCGCAACATAATTTAATAATTTTTTATTATTATCAAAGCGCAGTACAAAACCACCGGTAATATTCTTTTTCGCCGCCGTTAATTCCGCTTGCGTTGGCCCTTGGGTAATAAAATCACCCAGCGTTTGCTGCATAACATCTATTGCTATAGTGCGCTGTTTGTTTTGTGTTTGCAAACCCAGGGTAAAAGGGCCTTGTACCGCTAAAGGTGAAAAATAACTATAGGCACTATAGGCCAACCCTCGTTTCTCACGTATTTCACCAAACAGTTTTGATACCAGACCACTCCCACCCAGAATATGATTTCCAACATACAAAGGAAAATAATCCGCATCTTTACGGCTTAAAATAGGTAAACCCGCCAGAACATGTGTCTGTGTTGATGAAAATGCGATATGTTGTTTTTTCCCTTTAACAGGTAGACTTGCCTGAGGTAGCTTTGCTGCTTTTTCACCTGTCCGTAAGGAGCTAAATAATGCCTCTGCCGTTTCCTTAACCTGCGTTTCTGTTAAATCACCGACGATAACCAGCACTGCATTGTTACTGACATAATATTGTTGGTAAAACTTTTGTATATCAGTCAACTGTATCGCTGATACAGACTCAGGATCTCCCGCTTTCAGGTGTGCATAGGGATGCTGAGCATATAATGATTGATAAAATGCCTTTTTAGCAATATAGCCTGGACGCTCTTGCTGCTGTTTAAGACCTATCAGCGTTTGCTCTTTAATACGCTGAAAGTCCTGTGCAGCAAAACGAGGCTGGCTAATAATATGTTGAAAGGTCGTGACAGCCTGAGTAAATAAATCGGCTTGCGTTAAAGTACGCAAACTAATGCTGCTAGTGTCTCGGTTGGTAGCGTAATGGAATTTCGCGCCAACGTCATCAAAACGTTGCGCAAGCTGGTCGGCACTCCACTGCCCTGCCCCCGTTTCTAATAAACTTGCCGTTAAAGACGCAATCCCCTGATGCTTTCCATCACGCGCACTGCCCGCATCAAAGACTAAACGAATATCCACCATCGGTAAGCCAGGACTGGCAACAAAATAAACTTGCCCACCCTGGCTACTTTGCCAATGTTGTATGCGAGCAGCGGCATAGGCTTGTATATTCGTTAAACTAAACAATAGCAGGAAAAAAAAGTGTTTAATGCGCATGCTGACCTCCTGATTTAACGCTTTGCACCATCGTTTGGGGCTCTAAGTAAGCAATACTCAGCTGTGATTCAACGAGATATTTGTCCGCCACCAGGCGTACTTGCTCGGCCGTGACCTGATTAATTTTTTCTCTATATTGCTCTGATGTTTGCCAACCTAAACCGACCGTTTCGGCCATACCTAATTTCATCGCCTGATAAAATAGCGAGTCTTGTTCATAAACCGTATTTGCCAGAACCTGGGCTTTCACTCTTGCTAATTCCTTTTTGCTAATACGCTCTCTTTGTAACGTCCGTATTTCGGCCTTTAAGGCTATTTCCATATCTAATAAAGTTTTACCTTTTACGGGTGTTGCTTCAAACAAAAACAACTCTTCTAATCTGGCTCCTAAGTCATAGCCCGCCCCGACAGAACTGGCAATCTGTTGTCCACGTTGTAATCGAGCAGGCAGGCGGGCACTATCCCCGCCATCTAATACGGCTGCTAAAACAT
>WTCN01000184.1 GCA_013138555.1 Methyloprofundus sp.
AACCCAGCTAGCAGCAATTTTTCCAAACACTGGCCAGTTTGCGATACCAAAGCCGCCTGCCGCGATTCCAGCCCCTAAAACTCCTCCAACAATCGAGTGTGTGGTAGATACGGGAGCATTGAAAAAAGTTGCAATATTTAGCCAGATAGCCGCAGCGAGTAGAGCGGCCAGCATTAACCAGATAAAAGTATCCGAGTCATTGATCAGCGAGGGGTCAATAATACCTTTTTTTATCGTGCTGACGACTTCACCACCTGCAACCAATGCCCCTGCAGACTCAAATACCATTGCGATACAAATCGCACCTATTAACGAAATGGCTCCAGAACCTACCGCCGGACCTACGTTATTGGCAACATCATTGGCACCGATATTAAGCGCCATATAGCCGCCAATAACAGCAGAAACGATAAGAAAGGTATGGTTAGGAACATGCCCCATTGTGGCACTGATAAACATTCCAACTGCAGCCAAAAAGAGTAAAGCTCCCCCAAATTTGAGTATATCAAGGCGCATGTTTGCACCTCTTTCTTCTAAGGTATTTAATTTATTAACTTCCATACGTTTTCTTTAAGAACAAGTTTATAATAATTATGGTTGGGTAATAATAGCAAAAAACTGCCTTAATATGACAGTTATATGACAATTATATGACACTTATATGACAGCTATGTGACAGCTATAATGAAATCATTTTAGTGATGTTTGTTGTGGTTTTCTGTTGTTGTTTTATTATTAGGGTAGATACGAGTGATTAAGGAAAACGTATGCACTGCATGCGTCGCTATTGCTTATGGGTAATTAGCATTTGCGATTAAAAACACATTTAATAGCGATTAAATTTGCAAAATAGTAAAATTTCCATTATGTTGTACCGTTAAATAAAAGGCTAGGGGTGCTTTCTGGACAGGAGCTGAGATAAAACCCTTTGAACCTGAGACCAGCTAATACTGGCGTAGGAAAGCCCATAGCATTTCCCTGCGCCTTGTTCTATTGAAATTGGAGAGATACATGAGCGCAGTGCTTAAAGATATTACCGCAACTGATAAGAGTGATATAAAAATAGACTCTTACCCCGCCTCAGAGAAAATTTATATTGAGGGCAGCCGACCTGACATACGTGTGCCCATGCGTAAAATCAGCCTTTCTGATACGCCTGTACATTTTGGTGCAGAAAAAAATTCCCCTCTCTATGTTTATGATACCTCAGGTATTTACACTGATCCGAATGTCGACGTAGATCTGCAAAAAGGTCTGGCAGGTATTCGTGATGCTTGGATTGCCGAGCGCGATGATACCGAAGCCTTACCGGGCCCGACTTCTGATTTTGGTAAAGAGCGTCTAAATGATCCTGCAACGGCCGATATGCGTTTTGAGCATATTCGTAAACCACGCAGAGCAAAAGCGGGTAAGAACGTTTCACAAATGCATTATGCACGTCAGGGCATTATTACGCCGGAAATGGAGTATATCGCTATTCGTGAAAATCAGAATATGCAGGAAATGCGTGAGTTATATAAAGGTCAGCATAAAGGTCACTCCTTTGGTGCCTCTATTCCTGATGAAATTACGCCAGAATTTGTGCGTGATGAAGTGGCGCGTGGACGCGCGATTATTCCTCTGAATATCAATCACCCTGAAGTAGAGCCAATGATTATCGGGCGTAACTTCTTGGTGAAAATCAATGGTAATTTAGGTAACTCAGCGGTAACTTCTTCTATTGAAGACGAAGTGGAAAAAATGCTCTGGGGAATCCGTTGGGGGGGTGACACTATTATGGATTTATCGACCGGTAAAAATATCCATGAAACCCGTGAATGGATATTGCGTAACTCGCCAGTGCCTATTGGTACTGTACCGATTTATCAGGCTCTGGAAAAAGTGGACGGTAAAGCCGAAGATTTAACCTGGGAAATTTTCCGTGATACTTTAATTGAACAAGCCGAGCAAGGTGTGGATTACTTTACCATTCATGCCGGAGTACGCTTACATCATGTGCCAATGACCGCTAAACGTATGACAGGTATTGTCTCACGGGGTGGTTCCATCATGGCAAAATGGTGTCTGGCGCATCATACCGAAAGCTTCTTATACACGCATTTCGAAGATATTTGTGAAATCATGAAGGCGTATGATGTTTCATTTTCTTTAGGTGACGGCTTACGCCCGGGTTCAATCTACGATGCCAATGATGAAGCACAATTTGCTGAATTGGAAACTTTAGGTGAGCTTACTCAAATTGCCTGGAAGCATGATATTCAGACGATGATTGAAGGTCCGGGTCATGTGCCATTGCATATGATTGAAGAAAATATGACTAAGCAGTTGGCAGATTGTGACGAGGCTCCTTTTTATACTTTAGGGCCTTTAACGACTGATATTGCGCCAGGCTATGACCATATTACTTCGGTAATCGGTGCAGCAAATATTGGCTGGTACGGTTGTGCCATGCTGTGTTATGTCACCCAGAAAGAGCATTTAGGCCTGCCTAACAAAGAGGATGTGCGTGAAGGGATTGTGACCTATAAAATTGCCGCTCATGCAGCGGATTTAGCTAAAGGTCATCCTGGTGCGCAGGCACGTGATAATGCGATGTCTAAAGCGCGTTTTGAATTCCGTTGGGAAGATCAATTTAATATCGCATTAGATCCGGAAAAAGCACGTTCATTTCATGATGAAACCTTACCTAAAGATTCAGCTAAAATCGCGCACTTTTGTTCTATGTGTGGACCGCATTTCTGTTCAATGAAAATTTCACAAGATGTACGTGAATATGCCAAAGAAAAAGGTATAAAAGATGAAGAAGCCTTGCAAAAAGGCATGGATGAAAAATCACAGCAATTCCTTGATGAAGGGGCTGAGGTTTATCATAAGGTCTAAAAATGTAGAGCGGGTTTGAGTCCGCTAATATAAGAAGGATAATAAACATTAAAGCCCTTTTGCTTCGGTAAAAGGGCTTTTTTATTTGATAAGACATAGATAAATATGCAAACAGTAGATGTAATTATTATCGGTGCAGGTGCATCTGGTCTAATGTGCGCCATAGAAGCAGGCAAGCGCAAACGTAGTGTTTTGCTCCTGGATAGTGCCAATAAGGCGGGTAAGAAAATTTTGATGTCGGGTGGTGGGCGTTGTAACTTTACCAATTACACGGTCGAAGCAGAAAACTATCTATCTGCAAATGCGCATTTTTGTAAATCGGCTTTGAGTCGCTTTACCCAGTGGGATTTTTTAGAGCTAATTCATCAGCATAATATCCCTTACCATGAGCGTGAGCATGGTCAGTTATTCTGTAATGAAACGGCGCGTGATATATTGAATATGTTGCTTACCGAATGCGATAAAGCAGCGGTTAGCATACAGCTAAATACAGAAATTAAAGCTATTCAGAAAAATGCCAGGTCAGGGTTTATTGTTAAAACCAAAACACAAGAAATTAGCTGTCAATCTTTAGTTATTGCTACAGGCGGCTTATCTATTCCTAAAATGGGTGCGACACCGTTTGGTTATAAAGTTGCCGAGCAGTTTGGTATTGAGGTGGTAGCAACCCGGGCAGGTCTGGTGCCATTTACCTTGCATGTCGAGGATAAAGAAAAATTTGCCACTCTTTCAGGTCTTGCCTTGCCCTGTACAATGAGCAATGCAAGGCAGAGTTTTAGCGAGAACCTACTCTTTACCCACCGGGGCTTAAGTGGCCCTGTTACTTTGCAAATGTCTTCGTATTGGCGGCAAGGAGAAGAGTTAACGATAGATTTATTACCCGCTATTAATTTACAGCAAGCATTATTACAGGCTCAGCAGGACAATAATAAAGTAAAATTAAAAAACTACCTGGCTAAGCTACTCGCTAAACGCCTGGTGATTTTATTTTTACCTGGCAATATGCTGGAATTATCTTTGCCTGATTTATCTCATAAGCAAATCCAGTTTATTGCACAGCAATTTCATCGCTGGAAAATAAAGCCGAATGGCACAGAAGGCTATCGTACTGCGGAAGTTACCTTAGGAGGGGTGGATTGCCATGCAATATCATCAAAAACCTTACAGGCGAATCAAGTCGCAGGGCTTTACTTTATTGGTGAGGTGCTTGATGTGACGGGCTGGTTAGGAGGCTATAATTTTCAGTGGGCCTGGGCTTCAGGGTGGTGTGCGGGACAGACTGTGTAAGAGATAGGCTCTTATTATCTGAAACCTCTCTGCTAGAGAGAAGTCGTTGTTTAAATTTTAGAGTTTTTGCTAGGAGTTTGCCTGCGATATGGCAGATCCATTAAAAGTTCCTTTAAACCAGAGCGCTTTAGTGTGGTGTTATACGTATGAATGCAACTTATGCACGTTGCCTGCGAAATATGCTTACTTTTTTGGGGCTAAACTGCGCAAGGCTATCGACAATAACATTTTTCTCATAATAATTACTGGCGGTAATCTGATAATCATCGGGCTTGATAATGCCGGTTATTGATAAAGCATTGCCAGAGAAATCGGTTAAAGTTTTAGTAAGGTCAATCACCACATCACCAAGCAACTGCATGTTTTTATCCAGAATAAGCATGATTTTAGGGCGTAACTTTAGTTTGCTATTCACCTCTAGTACCATTGCTATTGAGCCATTACTCATTTTGACAAAAGAACCCGGTGGATAAACACTAAGGCTTTCGATAAACTTGACAACTAGTTGTGGATTAAGGTGATTGCCAGAGAGTCTATATAAAACCTGTATCGCTTCAAGGTGGGTGCGGGATTTCTTGTAAGGTCTATCACTGGTAAGCGCGTCATATATATCGGCAATAGACACAATATTTGAGAAATATGAGGCGGTGTTAGAGGGGATGTTTTTCGGGTAACCTCTGCCGTCTATATGTTTATGATGAGTGAGTGCTGTTTCAATGGCTCCTTTAAACATATTTGGACTAGAGGATAATAACTCATAACCCAATACCGTATGCTCTTGCATGATAGATGCTTCAGCAGGACTTAGTTTGCCTGGTTTATTCAGTATTTCTAATGGTACCAGCATTTTTCCTATGTCGTACATCATGCCACACATTGCAACCTGATTTAGCTGTTCTGTCTTTAGGCCAATTTGACGGCCTAATACAATAGAGAGTACACAGACATTCATACTATGCTGGGCAGTATAGTTATCTCTATCCTTTAGCTGACTTAACCATAAAAAGGCATCGGGGGAATGTAATACACTATCAACACACTCTGCAATAGCACCTTCAGCCTGAATTGTATCAACCCCGCCACCCTCTGCAACCTTAGTCATAATTTCAGAGACCAGTTCCTTTGAGTTATGATAGGTTTTTTGGGCACGCTCAAATTCTTTTTCAAATGTACCCAGTTTTTCTATGGGATCACTAATATTGAGAATGTTGCTAAAACGGTCGGGCTTTCTTTTAACATCACTTAATATTTGTTTTTGTTTGGTGATATCAATATAGACATGTTCGCAAGTATCCCTAAGGGTTATTAGTTCTTGCTCTGTTTCTATCAGAAAGCCTTGAAATTTAAATGAAGTTTCTGTCCACGGTTTATCTAGTTTAGAAACATACATTCCAATGCGCAGGTCATTTACGCGGGTATAAACCTGGTCAAGCACAGACGCATATTTTGAAAAACTGCGAGGTATTTTCTGTTCTTTTTTCTTTGAAAAAGGTGATAGTGTTTTTAACATAGCGCTAGACCCGGGTGTGATTGTTTCAAGTTCAGCATATAGCAATTCGATTCTGATTTCTGTTATGTAGTTATCAGAATGTGAAAAATAAAATAATTATTGACTGTTTTAGTCGGTAATTACCTTTTTTTAAAAAGAATATTAGCTAAGCATTATATTTCGCGCAGTGTCAATTGTAGCTTATATAGCGGATGGATTCTTGTCTAGAGAAAGGTGCTGAATCTTGGCTCTAGTTGACTGCCTTTAAGTAGCAATTCAGCTATTGGCAAAAATCAAATACTAGAAAGCTGTTGCTGTGATTATAATGAAGACTATATCTATATAGTCAGATACTTAGTCTTGAATATTCTATGGTTTTTAGGGATGTATTTGATTATAACAGAATCATTTTGTTAGTACAGCACAGCTGAAGGAAGGTGTTACATTGTAGGCTGGATTACGTTATCTGAGCTGCGCCTGATAAGCTAACCCAACCTACAGTCCAACAAGAGTCTGCAAGGTGTCCCGTGTTAAGCTGGTGGCCGAATTTTTGTTCCTATGTACTATTAATTAGGTCCGCACTTGCTGGAATATCGAATTAACGTCTTTCCATATGTAACTTCAATTCTTTAGGTAAAGTGAATACCACTTTTTCTTCGATACCTTTAATTTCAGTGGCGGTGTTACCACCCCAGTCCTGTAGTTTTTTAATCACTTCCTGAACAAGTACCTCAGGCGCAGATGCGCCTGCAGTGACACCGACAACATCGGTATTTTCAAACCAGTCTTGCTGCATGTCCGCGGCAGTATCAATAAGGTGTGCCGGTTTTCCCAGTTGCTCGGCAATTTCCCTTAGGCGGTTAGAGTTAGAACTGTTGGGGGAACCTACAACCAGAATAATATCGGCATTTTCCGCAAGATCATGCACGGCATCCTGACGATTTTGTGTCGCATAGCAAATATCATCCTTTTTTTGTTCCTGGATATGTGGAAAGTGCTCGTGTAATGCATCGACCATTACTTTTGTATCGGTCATAGAGAGTGTCGTTTGCGTGACATAGGCCAGATTTTCTGGATTATTCACTTTAGTGTTTTTTACATCTTCAGGATTTTCTACCAGATAGATGGCACCATTTTCGGTGCATTTTTCATATTGCCCCATGGTGCCTTCCACTTCGGGGTGACCTGCGTGACCGATAAGAAACACTTCTCTATCGGCTTTGGCGTGTTTGGCAACCTGAATATGGACTTTTGTCACCAGTGGGCAGGTTGCATCAAATACGGTTAAATTTCTGTCAACGGCTTCTTTTTGTACTTTTTTGGATACACCGTGGGCACTGAAAATAAGATAAGAACCTTCTGGGACATCCGCTAATTCTTCAATAAAAATCGCCCCTTTTTCTCTCAGCCCTTCAACCACAGTACGGTTGTGTACTACTTCATGGCGGACATAAATGGGTGCACCAAAGGCTTCAAGAGCGCGGTCAACAATTTCAATTGCACGGTCTACACCAGCGCAAAAACCTCTAGGGTTGGCAAGTTCAATTTTCATGGTTTTTTTAAGATAATGGTTTTTGAGAAACGATAATACCGTCATTATCAGCATACAGATAATAATCGGTTTTAAAATGTATACCGGCAAAATTGACTGCACTATCAAGTTCTCCTGTGCCTTTTTTATGGCTTTTTAAGGGGTGAGTGTGTAGTGCACGAATGCCAATGGGAAGCTGGTTAATTTTATCAGAGTTGCGGATACAACCGTAAACAATGATGCCTTCCCAGCCATTTTTACAAGCGATGTTTGTTAGCTTATCACCGAGCAGGGCACAGCGGTGAGAGCCGCCGCCATCAATGACTAAAATACGCTGACTCACTTTTTTTTCTAATAGTTGGCGTATTAATACATTATCTTCAAATACTTTTACGGTACTGATTTGTCCTGAAAAACAGTTTTTTGTACCAAAAGTTTTGAAAATAGGTTCGGCTATTTGAAAATCAGGCTCGGATGAGTGCTGGTCGCAAAGGTCGGCGGTTGTGAGTGTCATGAAATAATTGTAGGGAATAGCAAGGCATAGAGTCTCTGCATCTATGCCTTATGATAATGTGTTTATTCAGTTTCGCTTGTTTCTGCCTGGCAGGTGGATATGCCTAAGGGTAAATAGGCAGGACACCAGTTAATCAAAGCTGTGGCCAGAGGAATAATACCGATGACTCCCCACCAGGATTGAAAAAAAGCGCCCACTGCGATAATAATGATGCCTGCTGCAATTCTAATTTTTTTGTCAAGTCCACCCACATTTGGTTTCATAAGTCTTGCCTCATTAATTAAAAATACCGGGATAATAAGCCTAGGTTATTTTGAAAAGAGGGGATAGGAATCTTAACTTCATATCCACCGCCTGATGCTTCTTGCATTTCATGCCCATGCATATCTTCCATGCGTTCGACGATAATATCATGATTTCCATCAGGATGTATAAACTCCAGCTTATCGCCGACGGAAAATTTATTTTTCACCAGGATTTCAGCTAAGCCGGTATTTTCATCGTAGGCTCTGATCTCACCACAAAACTGTTGCTGATGGCTTTTTGAATAGCCAGTCAGGTAATTTTGATGTTCGTGAGTGTGGTGGCGTTGGTAAAAGCCATCGGTATAACCGCGGTTAGCAAGATTTTCCAATACACCAATCAGTTCAGGCTGGAAATCCTTGCCAGCTAAAGCATCATTAATTGCCTGTTTATAGGTTTGTGCCGTTCTGGCAACATAATAATGGGATTTAGTACGCCCCTCGATTTTTAAGCTATCGACACCAATTTCTACTAGGCGATGTACGTGTTCGATGGCACGTAAGTCTTTGGAGTTCATGATATAAGTACCGTGCTCATCTTCCATGATAGGCAGTAATTCACCCGGGCGACCCTCTTCTTCCAGAAAATAAACTTCATCAGCCAGAGGATGGCGTTCTGCGCCACCACAGTTAGCGGTGCTTGAATTTAAATCATTGAGAGAAAGTGCACCACCATCAAGGACAAAATCACCTTCGGCATTTTCATGGGCGGGCTTGGTGTCGTATTTCCAGCGGCAGGAATTAGTGCAGCTGCCTTGGTTAGGGTCGCGGTGGTTAAAATACCCGGATAATAAGCAGCGCCCAGAATAGGCAATACACAATGCACCGTGAACAAAGACTTCCAGTTCCATGTCAGGGCACTCCTGACGGATTTCAGCGATTTCATCCAGTGATAATTCTCGCGATAAAATAATACGCTCAACGCCCATTGTTTGCCAGAATTTAACGGTGGCAAAGTTGACTGTATTTGCCTGTACCGATAAATGTATCGGCATATCTGGCCATTGTTCCCGAGTCATCATAATTAGCCCGGGGTCAGCCATAATAAGCGCATCAGGCTGCATGGCAATAACGGGGGCCATATCTTTGACAAAGGTTTTGATCTTGGTATTGTGCGGGATAATATTACTGGCCAGAAAAAATTTCTTTCCTAATGAATGTGCCTCGGCGATGCCTTTAGCAAGGTTTTCATCAAGAAAATCATTATTTCGTACGCGTAAACTATAGCGCGGTTGTCCTGCATAAATAGCATCTGCGCCGTAGGCAAAGGCGTAACGCATATTTTTTAAAGTGCCGGCAGGCGAGAGTAGTTCAATTTTTTTCATGGCTTTGTATCAATGATGAATTTTGTAGGTCAAGTTAGCTTGCCAGGTGAAGTCCTGATCGCGTAAACCGACTCATATATAACAGATTTGCCTATTTTACCTGATTGCTTGCTTGCAAAATAGTTTAGTTATTTTGAGGTAATAGGGTATTTTAGCTGAGTTCGAGATAAACTATTTTGCAAAAAAGGTAAATATAAAATATAATGGATGGCTTTTTTACGGGGTGTTAGAACCCTCCTTGCCTTACTATAAATAGAAGGCTTTAAACCGAAAGGAAAATTATGCGACATTATGAAATTGTCTTTTTAGTTCATCCTGATCAAAGTTCTCAGGTGCCTGCGATGATAGATCGTTATCGCGCATCGATTGAGGGCGCGTCAGGTGCTATTCATCGACTTGAAGATTGGGGACGTAGACATCTTGCGTATCCAATTAAAAAATTGCAAAAAGCACATTATGTATTGATGAATATTGAGTGTGACCAAGCAACTTTAGAAGAGCTGGAAAGTAGTTTCCGCTTTAATGATGCAGTGTTACGTAGCATGACTTTAGTGATGGGCAGCGCAATTACCGGTGCATCTGTTATTGCAGCTGAAGCGGCTGAAAAGCCTGCTGTAGCTGAAAAGCCTGCTGTAGCTGAAAAGCCAGCGGCTACTGAAGAAACTACAGCTGAAAAGCCAGCAACTGAAGCAGAGCCAAAAGCTGTTGCTGAAAAAAGTGCTGATGTAGCGACAACTGATTCTGAATAATAAAACAATACATAGAGGTTAGCTTATGGCACGTCAAATGAGACGCAAAAAGCACTATACTTTTGGTGCTGAAGGTGAAGCAAATGCAATCGATTATAAAAATACCGAATTGCTAAGTGAGTTCGTTACTGAAACAGGTAAAATTGTACCTAGCCGTATTACCGGCACAAGTGCAAAAAACCAAAGACAAATAACCACCGCGATTAAGCGTGCGCGTTATGTTGCTTTGATGCCTTTTTGTGACGCACACGATTAATTAATTTAGGTAGGTATTGTGAAATTTTTAGCAAGTTTTATTATGCGAGGAAGAATGGCTGCGATGACTGTGGCATCTTCTTTGGCTTTGCTATCACTCATATTGCCACCTGTTAGTATTGTAAGTTCAGCCACGGTAGCATTGGTAACATTACGCCGTGGAGCATATGAAGGCCTACTGGTCTTATTAAGTGCAAGTGTGGCATCAGCGGTATTAGGTATTGTAGTCCTGGGGAGTTTTCAATTTGCATTTGGCTATGCGCTTATTTTATGGCTTCCTGTTTGGGTGCTTTCGATCGTTTTACGCGAAGGTCGACATTTATCGCTGGCCTTTGAAATAGCGTCGGCTTTAGGTGTTTTGGCAGTGATGGGCTTCTATTTGTTTGCCCAGAACCCAGCTGATTATTGGCAGGAAGTTCTGAGTATCATGGTTGATCCTATGTTACAGGCATCTGAAGTGCCAGTAGAGCAGCTTACTCAGACACTTGCTTTGTTGGCTAAGTATATGACCGGTGTTATTGCAACAGGATCTGTAACTGGCCTGCTGTTAGGTTTGTTATTGGCTCGCTGGTGGCAGGCTAATTTGTATAATCCAGGTGGATTTCGCACTGAATACTTGTCTTTGCGCATGCCTTCTCGCTTTACCATGACAACGATTGTGATTTTTTTAATTGCATCATTGTCTAGCGGAATGATTGCAGAGCTGGCATGGAACATAGGTATTATTTTATTTATGTTGTATAGCTTTATTGGGACTGCTATTGCACATGCTCTAATATCAACGACTAAAGCCAAGCACTTTTTATTGCCATTTTTTTATATGTTGCTCTTTGTTGTTCCACATATAGTGTTACCGGTAGCGATTATTGGTCTCAGTGATACATGGCTGAATTTACGAAAAAATATAAAAACCCCATCCAACACCTAGTGTGTTGTGGAATCGGTATTCCGATAACTATGAGGATTTAAAGATGGAAGTTATCCTTCTTGAGAAAGTTGTAAACCTAGGTAATCTAGGCGATAAAGTAAATGTGAAATCAGGGTATGCTAGAAACTTCCTGGTTCCGCATCAGAAAGCTGTTATGGCAACAAAAGAAAAAATTGCTGAATTTGAGACGCGTAGAGCAGAGCTTGAAAAAGCGGCTGCTGAAAAATTGGCAGCTGCACAGTCAAGAGCGACGGCATTGAGCAATATTGAGGTTGTTATTACTCATAAAGCAGGCGATGAAGGCAAGTTATTTGGCTCTGTCGGTACGCAGGATATTGCTGATGCAATGACTGCAGCGGGTGCTGCGGTAGATAAGCGTGAAGTGCGTTTACCTGAAGGTATTATCCGTCATATCGGCGAGTATGCCATTGATGTGAGTCTGCATGCTGACGTGACTGAAACTGTCACAGTACAGGTTGTTGCAGAAGCGTAAGTATTAGTGGTATAAGTTCACTGGCTTTGCTTGTCAAATGTCAGTGAATTGTTGCAGTGTAGGGCGTATTGATGCGCCCTGCTCAATCATTTTCTCCCTCTGTCTATTGTCTCTTAGTTGAATCTATTTCGACTTATCTCTTCATATTTCTTGTTTAGTCTATTTCTCGCATATACTATTCGCTTATCTTTTTATGCCTGAATTTTAACGGCTACATTCCTTTGTGTTAACTGCCTTTTTATTGTGGATTTTAAGTTATGTATTATTTTTATGTCACTTTATTTTATCTACTATTGCCCTTTTTAATGATTTTTTATTTTATTAAAGGTAGAAAGAATAAGGCTTATCAGGCGCGTTGGAAGGAATATTTAGGGTTTTATTCAGTTAAGCATACCCAGCAAGTTATCTGGGTACATGCTGCATCAGTAGGTGAAGTCGAAGCGGCAAATGTTTTAATCAATTATTTTCGCGACCATTCCGCCTATAAAGTTTTAGTGACGACTAACACAGAGCCTGGCTATCAGCGTGTTGTTGCGTTACAAGGTGATGCGGTTGAGCATGTGTACCTGCCACTGGATGCGCCTGATGCAATACAACGTTTTTTTAGTCATTTTCAGCCTAGGCTTGCCATTATCATGGAAACTGAAATCTGGCCGGTTTTGTTTACCTTATGTGCTAAAAAATCTATTCCTCTGTTTATCGTGAACGCCAGATTATCTGAAAAGTCTGCGCAAGGCTACCTAAAGCTCAGGTTTTTTCTACAGAGTGTTTTTGCAGAGATTAGTGGTGTTATTGTGCAGACAGAGGTAGATGCGCATCGCTATCAACAGATAGGGGTGAGTGAGGAAAAAATTACTGTGTCGGGTAATATTAAGCTAGATATGTTGATTCCTGAGTCAATGAAACAACAAGGGATGCAAATTAAGCGTGAATTATTTCCTGAACGTTTGGCTTTTGTTGTTGGCAGTACCCATCAGGGAGAAGAGGCGTTGTTTTTAAATGTTTATCAGCATTTAAAGCAGCAATTTCCAGAGTTGTTATTAATACTAGTGCCGCGGCAGCCCAGACGTGCAGATGAAATAGCGCAATTATGTCTGGCGGAGAGGCTTAATATTGTTAGGCGAACAGAAAATAAGCCCTGTACAGCCTCTATTGATGTGTTTTTAGTGGATACCATAGGTGAGTTGAAGCAGATGTATGCTGTTGCTGATTGCAGTTTTGTTGCCGGTAGCATGATACCCATAGGGGGGCATAATATTTTTGAACCGATTTTGCTGGATGTGCCAGTGTTGTTTGGGCCCTATATGAAAAACTCTGAGTTATTGGCTCAGCAGGTACTCGCAGCTAAAGGAGCAATCCAGTGCTTTGATGAGGCGGATATTGTTAATGCTGTGGCGCTTATTTTAAGTCAGGCAGGGGAAAAAGATCGACTAGTAAAGGCAGGCCGTGCTTTTGTTGAGCAAAATAAAGGTGCGCTAGAGCGGACGGTGGCGGTTATTCAGCGTTCATGCGCGCGCACAAACCCAGATATCAACCTGACTGACTCCTGCAGACTTTAGGGTTTTTGCTAATTCATTAGTGGTTGCGCCAGTGGTCATAACATCATCCAGAATGGCAATATGCCTGGCATTAGGTATTTTTAGCATCTGAAAGGCATGTTTAATATTTTTATACCTTTGTTTTGCCGTTAAGGAAACTTGATGATCGGTGTTTTTTATACGCTGACAGCAGCTATTATCAATAGGGATAGAGAGTTCCCGGGCAATGATTTTGCCAATTTCCAGGGTTTGATTAAAGCCTCTTTGTTGATAGCGTTTAGGGTGCAGAGGAACAGGGAGAATAAGTTCGGGAAGAGTGTCAGTCTGCTTGCGTAGGTGGTTAGCCAGTAGTAAGCCTAATACACGCGTATTTTTATATGCGCCATTAAATTTGCATTGATTAATAAGATAACGAATCGCACCCTGATGCAGATAGGGGGTGTAAGTGTGATCAAAGGCAGGGGGATTTTTTTGACAATTACCGCATAGGTTAAATATTAGTGTGGTACTGGAAAATGGTTTTGCACAACAATAACAATGACTTCCAATTTCTATCTGCGCATCATGGCAGGGCTGACATAAGTCCATATGCAGCATTCCCTTGTTTCCACACAAGATACAGTTAGGCGGAAGCAAACTATATTGTATAATATCACACCAGTTGTTTACCATTTTTAGTGTATTAGGTTGATAAGTAGGCTTAATCGATAGTTCAGACTTTGGAGATTAACAGAGTGTCAGCACAAACAGTAAGTAAAAATTTAGCATTACGTCATAATTGGCAGTTAGATGAAGTAAAAGCCTTATTTAAGCAGCCTTTTAATGACCTGCTTTTTCAGGCGCAGAGTATTCATCGCGCCCATTTTGACCCTAATGAAATTCAAGTGAGTAGTCTGTTAAGTATTAAAACGGGCTCTTGTTCGGAGGATTGTGGCTATTGTCCGCAAAGTGCCCGGTATGATTCAGATTTAACGCCTGAGGCATTGTTGCCAGTTGACCAAGTATTAAAGTCAGCGCAGCAAGCGAAAGACCAAGGTGCTTCGCGTTTCTGCATGGGGGCAGCGTGGCGTAGTCCCAAGGATAAGGATATAGAACGTGTGGTAGAAATGGTGCAAGGAGTGAAAGCGATGGGGATGGAGACCTGTGTAACCCTGGGTATGCTGACAGATGAGCAGACAAAAACCTTAAAAGACGGTGGCCTGGATTATTATAATCATAATCTGGATACTTCCGAGGATTATTATTCTGAAGTGATTACCACTAGAACCTATCAGGATCGTTTAGATACTTTAGAGCGTGTGCGTGATGCAGGTATTAATGTGTGTTGTGGTGGTATCGTCGGGATGGGGGAAAATGATAATGATCGGGCTAATCTGCTGATTGAGCTGGCTAACCTACCTAAGCACCCTGAAAGTGTGCCCATTAATATGCTGGTGCAGGTTGAAGGTACGCCGTTAATGGGCTCTGAGCAGCTTGATCCTTTTATGTTTATTCGCATGATTGCTGTGGCACGAATATTAATGCCTGAGTCGCGGGTTAGGCTATCGGCCGGGCGCGCTGATATGTCGGATGAAATGCAGGCCTTGTGCTTTTTTGCCGGGGCAAATTCTATTTTTTATGGGGATAAGTTGTTAACCACGGATAACCCCATGACTAACCATGATTTGGCGTTATTTGATCGTCTGGGAGTGCGTTCTGCAGGATCGAGTTATGCCTAGTTTGTAGGTTCGTAGCTTGGAATAGTGGCTACGCACTTAAGGCAGGACAACTTCCTTGCAAAACAAGTAGGGTGGGCAGTTTTTTTGCCCCATACGCATCAACTTAAGAAAAGATTGATTCCAAATGATTGTATATAATAGCAAAAATAAAATTTTCCACAATCAATTGACTGACAAAATATTTGATGAGTATATTTACAACCATTGCCCAAGC